>JBBSXQ010000077.1:0-4774 GCA_038045725.1 Nanobdellota archaeon
TTAACTCTCTTATTCCTTTTCTCGAGGTACAGGAGACAATTACTCTAGGTGTTAATTCGATAATTTCATCCTCACTCATCTTAACATTTTCAGACATATCTGCTTTGTTAAGCACAAAAATTATTTTCTTGTTCTGCTTTTTAATATCTTTTTCAAGCTCAAGATTTCTTGTGTCTTTAATAAATCTTGAATCAATAACTTCAAGAACAATATCTGAAAGTTTTACTATCTTTCTTGCAAGAGAAGGATATTTTTCTCTCTGCTTGTTTATATTTTCTATATGCCCTGTTCTTCTTGATGAAAAGCTGTATCTTACTCTCATAATAAATAGAAGATTAAGGAGTTTATAAATTATAGAGAAAACTACTTACTTTTAACATATAAATCTTTAAAAATACTATTAGTAAAGATGTTTATGATTAAAAATGATAAAGAGAAAGTTAAAGCAGATAAAAGAGATTTAATTCGTTTGCCTTCTATAAAAGAAACTTTGCATTTGAGAAAAGAAATTTATCCAATTTTTGAAATAAACTTTGGTAATTATGATGGGGAGGGAAACCTAATACGAGGTAATTTAGAGTATAGAGCAGCGATATTAAAAAATAAATTTTCTTTTGAAAATATTATTGATGTTAGTGGAACAAATATTCCTAATGGAATTATGAGGACAAATGAATATCTTTTGGAACATGCAGAAAAATATTTTTTAAAAAATTTAAATAATGATGAAATAATTGTTTTAGACCCTAAGAGTATTGATTCTGTAGATTCTGGTGCTCATGGTAAATTAAACTCTTATGATAGGGTTTGTTCTGGAAGTTTTTATATAGCTAAAATAAAGAGATAACTTACAAATTTTTTTTAGCCCTCTTACTCTTCCACTCAACTATTTTATTACACTTCATTTCAATTTTATCTGCTTTTCTTAGGTTTCTAATTTGTTTTTTTGTTAAAATATCAAAGTGTTTTATAGTGTCAAGATAATCCATTATATAATCTAATTCTTCCTCTGTTGTCATCCAACCTTTTTTATCAAATTTAGATAAATTAAGTGGTACTGAAAAACTTCTAAGGGTTCTTCTTCCACTATCATCAAAATATTCGTGAAAGTAACTCATTACTAACTCTCTTATTGAATTATATACTGGCTCTCTGTATCTCAAAGTTGAGTGGTTTGTTTTGGATATTGCTCCCCACTTTTCATCTTTTTTGAATACAGCAATAATATGATCGAAATCATTTTTACTTGCTTTTAAATCAACTATAAGAGGAGGGTAGCCATTTACCCTCAGTGCAAGAGCAGCAAAAATAGCTCCTTCTGCACAGTGGCACATGTGTTTTTTAAGAACCGTTCTTGGAGAGAGATAGGTGTCTCCATCCTCCTCGAAATTTATCTTCATCTTGTCAAGAAATTCCTGTATTCTTGCAGGTGTTTTTAATTTCTTAAGAACTCTTATTTCCTCTTTATTTAGATTAAACATATTATTAATTATGAAAGAGTGTTTTTAAGATTAATCCTAAGGATTAAGATACTGACATTTTCCTAAAGATATTAGAATTTAAACAATTTTTCATAATCTTTGTGGTTCATCCAATCAAGAATAACTACTATAATTTGGACTTCTTCTGAAGGTGTTAAAACAATTCCATTAAGTTAAGAAATTTAACTAGGTGAAATTCCTTAACTTAATGGAATTGGTAACATGCCCCCACGAGGATTTGAACCTCGAACACAACCTTTTTACTTCCTCCCTCCTTTCTTTTTTATATTTAAAAGGAGAGGTAGTGTTAGGAGAACCTTGGTTCTCCTGCATCCGCAAGGTCGGATTATATCCAGTTTAACTATGGGGGCTTATCTGTTTTATTATTCTTTATTAATAAATTAATTTATCAAGAAATATAAACTTTGCCTAATTTTTTAAGATATCTTCAATATCTTTTAGGCTTGAGGTTACATTAAATCTTAGAGTGCGAAGAATCCTCTCTTTGCTCTCACTATCTTCAGTATAAAAGATACTATTTTCTTTAAGGTCTTTTTTAAACTCACAGACTGCAGAAAGATTCTCTTTGCTTGTATAAAATATTTTTATTCTTTTATTATCAACTACTCCAACTACTTTATTCTGATTGTAAACAGAGACAATCCCTCCATGTTCTTTTTTTAACCAGTATTTTTCATTTTCAACTAACTTAAGTCTTTCAAGATATAAATCAGCAACTATATCATGGCTAGTTAGAGTTATATTTATTCTCTCAGGATTATCTAAATTATTAACCATTATTTGCTGAGAAATAATATGTTTATAAAATATTATATTAGTGAAGATGTATTTTAAAAAGAGCAGAATATTTTAAGTAAGATTAAAGGAACCTTCCTTACCTTTTTTTAAAATCTTATTAGCATTTATCTCTATACCTTTTTTGTTGATTATCTTAAATTCAACTATCTTCTTTTTTATATTGACTCCTCTTAATTTTAATATCTCAATTGCTGCGCTTCTTGTTCCATCCTCATATATTACATTATAGATTACAATTATTCCGTCTGATAAGAAGGAAACAGCCTCTCCCTGTTCTTTAAAAGTTGTTCCGACATGAGAGGGCGATGAAACTTCTCTTATCAGGAAACAGGTAATATTATATCTTTCAAGATACCTGAATAACTGCTCCATATAAATTCTAAATCTTGATTCCTCTCCTGTAAATGCTGATGCAATAGCTGTTAACGAGTCAATTACTACAAAATCAGGCTTAAAATCTTCTGGAAAGAAAACAGGGTCTATTTCAATTAAAAGCTCTTTTTTTGCAGCACTTAGTAATGCTTCAACACTTCTTGAAATATCAATTGCATCAAATCTTTTTATTCTTAAAATATCTTTTACTATGAATTCATCAACTTTCCAGTTAAATGATTTCATATGGTTTATTAATTCATTTTCAGGTTCCTCAAAACTCATATAAAGAACTTTTTTCCCTTGTTTGCATAGGTTCATAGCCGTTGACAGGCAAAAAATTGTTTTTCCACTTCCAGGTCCACCCTCAACAAGAATAGATGAACCTATTGGAATTCCTTGATTAGCGTCTATTAGCTGGTCAAATCCCTTTATTCCTAATTTAAGGAATTTTGAAACCTTTTTTGATTTGTCTAATGAAATTTTTTTAGCAAAACTAGGAAGTTTAATTAATAATTTTTTCTTGACAGGTTTCTTAGAAAGTTCAACTGCTTTTTTCTTTTTCATATTTAGATATATCTTTCTTGTTTTAAATAACTTTTCTTTTTTTAGAAATGTTTTAATACTTTGAAGTCTTAATTACTTAATGAATAGAGGACATATTATAATTGTATTTGTTATTTTGATTTTTGGCTTGTTCTTATTTTTTGTTGGGTGGAAGTCTGCTAATATTATCTTGGATTCATCAGAAGTATATGCTAAAGGAGATTTTCTAGAAGGAAATCTTGTTCTGAATATTGAAAAAAATGATTTTTTAAGAGAGGAAACACCGATACTTATATCATTAAGCAAAAAAAATAATGTTCTTGCTGTAAAAACATTAACTCTTAAAGAATTTATTGAAGTGTCTGGAAAAGAGCCAAAATTTGTCGAGAGAGAAGGTTTTGTTTATTATACTGAAGAAAAGTATGAGGTTGAAGTCAGCAAGATAATTAATTACTCTTTTAATGAGGTCGGAGAGTATGAGTTGTTTTTCTCTCTTCTTGAGCTTGATTTTAGTGTTAATAAGAAGATAAATGTCAGGTGAGTTTAAAAGATAACTGGATTCTAATTTTTAGAAATCTTGGTTTTAAAATTGTTTTTAACAGATAATATATTTTAGAATTTTATAGTAAGCTTTTTATACACTAATTACTCACTATTTAGTGTAAGATTGGTGAGTAATATGGGTGAAATAAAAATATCTCTCTCAGATAAAACTGAAAAAATCATTCAGAACATTTCTGACAGCCTTGGAATTAAAAAGACAGAATTTGTAAAAGGAATTGTCATAGACGCACTCAAGAAAATTAAATTTAAAAAAGAGGATATCTGAATTAAAATAAAAAGATGATGAGAGAAAAAGAGATGTATTTCATATCTGGACTTATTTTTTTGATTATAACTGTAAATCTTAATTTATGCTCTGCAATTTATACAGATACAGGTAATTTAACCCAGAGTGTGAATGATTGCGGTGTTTTAAATACAACAAATGCAGTTTACAATCTAATTTCAAATGTAACAAACACAACATGCTTTACAATTAATAATAGCAATATAACTGTTGATTGTGGGAGTTACAAAATAACTTTTTCTTCTTATGGGTTTTATTCTTTATCTAAAAATTCCACAAACATAAAAAATTGTATAATTTCAAGACCATCCTCAACAGGAGGTGGCATAGCAATTTATCTGAATAATACAGCAAATAGTACAATTGAGAATAATATAATTACTACAATTTCTAATGCAAACAGTAATTATGGTATTTTTTTATCTTCAGATTCTAACACTTTATCAAACAACACAATCACCACTTCTGGAGGTGGAAATGATGGTTATGGTATTATTTTACAATCAAATTCAAGATTTAACACTTTATCAAACAACACAATCACAACTGGTGGAGAATATGCTGTTGGTATCTACTTAGCTTCCTCAAACTCCAGCACTCTATCAAACAATGCAATAAACACATCTGGAAGTTTTAGTCATGGTATTTTTATATCTTCCTCAAACTCCAGCACTCTATCAAACAACACAATTACCACCTCTGGAAG
>JBBSXQ010000077.1:4874-6062 GCA_038045725.1 Nanobdellota archaeon
CCTCAAACTCCAGCACTCTATCAAACAACACAATTACCACCTCTGGAAGTACTAGTCATGGTATCTCCTTATCTTCCTCAAACTCCAGCACTCTATCAAACAACACAATTACCACCTCTGGAAGTACTAGTCATGGTATCTCCTTATCTTCCTCAAACTCCAGCACTCTATCAAACAACACAATCACTACCTTTGGAACCAATAGTTATTGTGTTTATTTAAACTTTAGTTCAAACAATATTCTAAATAATAACAAAGCAAACTCGAGCAAATCAAATAGTTATGTAATTTATGGAACAATTTCATCTGATTTTAATAATACAATTGGATTGGATAATCTGGCAGAAGGAAAACCTGTAAATTACACTTACAATGCAGATAATCTTGTTTTTAATGGAGTTGATTTTACCCAGTACGGGCAGGTAATATTTTCATGGAGCAGGAACATAACAATAACAAATTCAAATTTTTCAGATGACTCGTTAAATTTATTTTATACAAACACTTCCATAATCTCCAATAATAACATAAATTCAACTAAGGGTTATGGTATTTATCTTTACTCAAGCTCAAACTCCAACACTTTCTTAAACAACACAATCACAACTTCAGGAGGCGATGGTTATGGTATTATTTTACAATCAAATTCAAACAATAATGTTTTTTCAAAAATGAACATAAAGACAAGCAGTACAAATGCATATGCTATTTACATTTATGGCAACAATAGTTTTACTATAAATGACAGTATCCTTAATTCCTCTTTAGTTCAGGAGATTTATGTTGAGAGCGCAGTTGCAGGAGGTGTTTGGAATTTTACAAATTTAACAAGAGCAAATGGAAATTATGTAAATATAAGCTGGACTTCAGGAAGTGTTGGTACCATGAATGTGCACTGGTATGTAACTGTAAATGTAACTGAACTATTTATGAGAACGGTTTTACCAGATGCAAATGTAACATTAAGGGATAGGAATAATCTTTCAGTATTTAATCTTCTTACTGATTCTAACGGATCGATAACACCCAGAGCAGTTCTTGAATATTCCAGAAACTCAACATTAACAAATTATTTCACCCCTCACAACTTAAATGTAACACTGGCAAATTATACTGGCTACTACAATTCAACAATAAATCTTTCTATTTTGCTGAATCATCAGATTAATGTTCAGATTATAGACCTAC
>JBBSXQ010000078.1:0-2740 GCA_038045725.1 Nanobdellota archaeon
ATCTGCAATCATTTTAGGCAATATTTCAAGATCGGAAGTATTATCCAGTTCCATCTAAAAAAGAGAGAAATGAGAGAAGAAATGAGAAGATTAATTTCATCCTTCTTAAAGGAAATTATAAAAGAATCTCTGATTTGCTTAACTTAAATATGGTTGTAAAAAGGTATTGTTATACTATTGAGAATTGCACAGGGTTTTCAAAAAGAATTTAGTTGCTTATTGCTTCAACAGGGCAGGATTCAATTGCCTCGATTACACAAGGAAGATTTTTCTGTTTTTTAACATAAGCTTTCATGTCATCTTTAAGCTCAAAAACTTCACTGCAAGTAGAGGCACATAATCCACAACCTATACACTTCTCTTTATCTATTTTTATAACCATTTTATTAAAAATTTAGATAGATTTATAAATTTAATCTTTCTTAATTAAATATGGTACTAAGCATAGGATTATGGATTCTTATGGGTCTTGTTGCTTTAATCATAATTGTATTTCTATACTACTTTAACAGATTTGCTACTCTTGGAAACAGAATAGAGAATTCTCTCTCACAGATTGATGTTCAGCTTAAGAGAAGAGCTGATTTAATACCCAATCTTGTCGAGACTGTAAAAGGTTATGTAAAACATGAAAAGACAGCAATAAAGGCTGTAACAGATGCTCGTAAAGTTCTTATGGGTGCAACAGACATAACAGATAAGGTTAAGGCAGATAAAGGACTTGAAAAGGCTCTAAAGACAATATTTGCTCTTGCAGAGGCATATCCTGATCTTAAAGCAAATACTACTTTTATTGAATTGCAAAAAGAGTTATCTTCAACAGAGGATAAAATTGCATACTCAAGACAGTATTATAATGACAGCATATTCTCTTATAACAACCTATGCAGAACATTCCCTGGAAATTTCTTTGGAAAGCTATACGGCAAGAAAGAGCAAAAATACCTCGAAATAAAGGAAAAAGAGAGGGAAGTTGTTAAGGTTGATTTGGATTGAAGAATTCTATACTTAGATAACTTAATAAATCTGTAATTTTATATTAAAATATGGTAGCTCAAAACGAGAGAGTAAATTTTCAGGATCAAATCTCAGCAAACAAGTGGAAGTCATTTTTTCTTATATTTATAATATTCATTGTTTTTTTGGTTTTAGGTTATATTATCTCTCTTGCATTTGACCCTGGGTTTTTATTTATAATAATGATAATATCAATTATTTTCTCTCTAAGTTATATTCTTTTTAGTTACTATAACTCAGACAAGATTGCAATTGCATCTGTAAGGGCAAAAGAAGCCTCAAGAACAGAGCACAGGCAGTATTATCATATTGTAGAGGGATTAACAATTGCTTCTGGTATGCCAATGCCTAGGCTTTATGTTATGGACTCTCCGCAGATAAATGCATTTGCTTCTGGAAGAAATCCTAACAAGGCAGTTCTCTGTGTTACAAGAGGTGCTCTGGAAAAACTCGACAAGAGAGAGCTTGAAGGAGTTCTTGCTCACGAGTTAGGGCATGTTGCAAATTATGACATAAGATACATGACTCTTGCTACAGTTATGGTTGGAATGATTGCTATAATTTCAGAAATATTTCTAAGAAGCCTCTGGTTTAAAGGAGGAGGTAATGATAATAAAGGAAATGCTATTCTTCTTGTAATAGGGATTATATTAGCAATTCTGGCTCCAATTATTGTTCAGCTTGTTCAATTAGCTATCTCCAGAAAAAGAGAGTTTGTTGCAGATGCCTCTGCTGTGAGGTTTACAAGATACCCTCCAGGGCTTATCGGAGCTTTAAAGAAGATTAGAGCAGAGAATCAGCCAGAGAAAAAAATAAGCAAGGCAATGGCTCCTTTATTTTTTGCAAATCCTTTTAAGGGTTTGGGAAGCACACACCCTCCGTTAGAGAAGAGAATTGAAGTTTTAGAGAGGATGTGAAAATCAAAAGGTAAAGATAGTTGCTCATAAACTAACGAATATATTTTAGTCAATAAATAACCAACCATCATCAAATTATTAATCTATTAAATAATCAGAGTTTTGATTAACAAAGAATATTTATCCTGCAAGTTTGCGAGCAGGTATTTTTATAAACTATTAATTCTTATCTTATAAATGGGCTTTATAAGAGGTAGTTTTGCATTTGTTGTCGGGTGTGTTTTGTTATTTTTCTTTTTAGCAACAAATCTGTTACTGACAGTAAATTTATCTTTGAAATATGAAAATATAAGTCCAGAATTACTGCCAACTATCAAGGACATCCAGAATAAGTTAGATACTAATAAATTATTTATTTCTTTTTTTGTCTCAATAATTCTTGTAGTTCTTATGTTCTTTTTAATCGAAGATAAAACATCATTTCCTTTAGTAATTGGAGCTCTCTTAGTTGTTTCATCACTTCCTTTTATGAAAATTAATGCTTTTTTCTCTTTTTTTGACAGCTCTATTACTGATTTTATTACAATCTTCTTCTCTAAATCATACACTGTATTTTTAATCAGCTTTATTCTAGGAATTTTAATTTTAGGGGTAGGGATTGCACTAAAGCTTTTTGGTATTGGTTTAAAATTAAACGAGTATTTCTCAAAAAACACTTCTTTAAAAGACAAAAAGCAGGAAAAAGAAAAGATAATTATTGTTGAAAAGCAGGTAGAGAAGCCTGTGAAGAAGAAAGTTAAAAGATAGAGTTATTAATTAATCGTTATACCCTACAGCTTGCTGTAGGGTGAAAACTAAGAAAAACT
>JBBSXQ010000079.1:0-2889 GCA_038045725.1 Nanobdellota archaeon
TATAAAATTGAGGGTGAAGATTTATACCTTATAGGAACTTCTGAACATCCTTTAATTGGTTTATTTATGAACAAGACTCTGACAAAAAAAGATATTCCTGTAAAAATTACAGGATTTTCTCCGTGTTTTAGAAAAGAGGTTGGAGCACACGGGCTTGAAGAAAAAGGATTTTATAGACTTCATCAATTCTATAAACAAGAAATGATTGTTATCTGCGAGCCAGAAAATTCCTACAAATTTTATGACGAGATGCTGTTACATACAGTAAATGTCTTTAAAGCAATGGATATTCCTGTAAGAGTTTTAGAGTGCTGTTCAGGAGACCTTGCTAATCTAAAAGCAAAATCATGCGATGTTGAGGCATGGAGTCCGAGACAGCAAAAATATTTTGAAGTTGGTTCTTTAACTAATATGGAGGAGGCGCAGTCAAGAAGACTTAATATTAAGATAAATGGTTCTGAAGGAAATTATTTTGCACATACTTTAAATAATACTGTTCTTGCAACACCAAGAGCACTTATTGCTCTAATGGAGAACAACCAGCAAAAAGACGGAAGCATAAAAATACCTAAAGTCCTGCAAAAATATATGGGTGGTAAGAAGAAGATTGAGGCAAGGAAGAAATGATAGAGACAACAAGAGAACCCTTTGTATTTGAAGAGCATATACTCCGAGCAGATTACTCTAGTTATATTTTGGAAACTAAAGAGAAGATTAAAGATATAGGAAATAAATCTCAAACTATTTTTTTTAAAAAGAAGAGAGAGAATTCAAAAAAGAAATTAATAGAAGAGTTAAAAAAATTTGAATCTCTCCAGGAGAAAACAAATGAAAGTTATAGTATTCTAAAGTTACTTTTTGATAAAATAATAAATCAGAAACATTGTGGTGTAGATTATGTTAGAGAAAAATATACTTTCTCTAAAAATCTTTATGAGAAGCATAGGTTAGAATTTAGCGGAGAGGGAGTTGAGAAGATGTTTGTTCATAGTAATCCTGAATTTTTTACAGATAGAAGAAAGGATGGTCTTTTTAAGACAATGGATATTCCTGTTGTTATTGGCTCAAGTGAGGAAACTCTTACTATTTATGAACATCCTCAGATACCTCTGTCTGTTTATAGTAATCTAATTATTAAATATAAATTTGACTCTTTTATGAAATTAGGTTCTTATATTGATGGAAAGCCAGTACCCTTCACAGATAATATTTTTGAGAATAGATTAGATTCTGATTATGATTATTTTTATGGCCAACCTGGAAGAGTTTTTGTTAGGGAAAAATGCATAGATTCATTGGGCGATGAATTAAATAAATCAATACTAAGGAGAAGAAGTATTGACAACAAAGGTTTTAATCTACAAGTTCAGATTTATCTTGAGAAAGACAATCACTTTTTTTATCAGGGAAACATGGATAATACTGGTTTTTTCCCATTCTTGATTAAAAGAGACAAAAATGATAAAGAGAATATTTTAGATACTCCTCCTGTAGAATTAACAAAAGTCGGTAAAAAATGATAAAAATAACATCTGAATTTTTTGACTTATTTGGTATTATTTGTTTTCTTTACATAACTATATTTTCTGCTTATTTCTTAAAGATAAATAAAAAACCAGAAAAATTATTACTTTTAATATTGTTATTCATAGGAGTATTAGGATTGATAGTTGATGGGACAATAGTTTATATTAACTTTATTAAATAAAAGAGATGAAAGGAGGTGAAAATGACATATACGCCAGTAGAAATTATAGCGCTTATCTTAATTATAACTTCAACAATAAAAATAACTGTTGTTTTAATTAGTCCAAAAACGTGGCTTGGTTTTGCAAAAAGGGTGTGGGGTAATTCTGGAATTGTAAGAGTAGTATGTCTGATATTAGCAATAATTGTATTCTACTATTTAATTATGGCTGGAGTGACTGTTATAGAAATTCTAGCTGTTGCAGCATTTGTAGCTCTTACAATAGCAGTTGGTTTGGGACAACATGTAGAAGACCTTATAAAACATTATGAGAAAATAGTGAAGAAAAGAAGTATCATAAAAGAACACAGGTTATATATTATACTTTGGTTAATTCTCCTTTTATGGGGACTTAGAGAGTTATTAATGTAATTTTCTTTTTATTTTTTTATTTCTTTTTCTTTTATTCTTTTTTATCCCATATATTCTTATAAACGATTAGGGGTGTATTGAAATATGTCTAATCAATTTGTTTATAGGCTAGAAGAATTAGTCCCAAGAAAAGGAATAAAGGATAATTTTGGTTTTGGAATGAATTTGAAAAAAGATTTTGCTTTAAGATGTAAAAATAGGAAGTTGCTTTCTAGTGAACAACAAAAGTTCCAAGATATTATTAAAAATCAAATTTCAATCCCTTTAAGATATGATGAATTAAACCCTCTGGATTTTTTTGAGGATTCCCTTCTAGTTATAAGTTTTTATCTCCATAGAGGAAATGGACTCTGGCTTTCAGCCGAAAGGTCATCAATAGAAAATTTAGATGAGAATTCAGATAATAATCTACTTTATTCTTCACATAATGTTGATTCTACAAGGGAGGCTTATTCATTAATCTCTGTTTTTGAGAGGTGGGTTCATTATACCAAAGCATTTTTAGAAGAATAATACAAAACCTTTAAAAACAAAATTTAACATGAATTCGTAAGAAGAACTATGGTATCTTATCTTCTCTTAAGGAGATGTCGTAAGAAAAACTTTGGTTCTTTTTACCAAGCCTCAATGGTCTAATGGCTATGACACTTGCCTGTCGCGAGGGAGTTGCTGATTCCGATCCCGTCACGGGGGGAGTTCACGCTATACAAATCCCGTCAAGGGCGGAGCACAAAGAATATAAGAAAGGTAACAACCTTAAAGGGCTGATA
>JBBSXQ010000080.1:0-4515 GCA_038045725.1 Nanobdellota archaeon
TCAGGAATCACATCATGGAAACCCCACACTTTAGTGTGGGGAGGATGTCATTTTTCATTTTTTTCTCCAACAACTCTCTTAATTTCCTCCACGCATCCTGGATTAACAAGAGTCATTAGTCCTGCTGGTTTTTCATTGTTGATTATGTTTTTTAGAATTCTTCTCATTATTTTTCCTGAACGTGTTTTTGGAAGCTCGCCAATAACATAAATTTTTGAAGGGCGTGCAATAGGACCTATTTTTTTATCAACAAGTTTTTTAATTCTTTTCTCAAGAGGTTCTTTTAAATTGTTTAGTGAAACTTTTTTTTCAAGAACCACAAATGCAATAGGAGTCTCTCCTTTTATTTTGTCAGCAATAGGAATTACTGCTGATTCATTAATTAAATTATCTTCATTAATTGCATTTTCAAGTTCTGCTGTTGAGAGCCTGTGTCCTGCAACTTTCATTACATCATCTGTTCTTCCTGTGATTCTTATTAATCCATTAGATAGATAGGCCCCGTCGCTAGAGTCATATTTGTTTTTGAATTTTTTCCAGTAAGTTTCAACATATTTTTCATGATTATTCCATATTCCGTGAAGCATTCCTGGAGCAAACGGGCTTGTCTGGACAAGAAAACCTGTTTTTCCATTTTTTATTTCTTTACCTTTATCATCAAGAATTTTGTGATTTGTTCCAGGGAAACTTTTCCCAGCAATTGTTGGAATAAAAGGACCAACTCCTGGAAGTGAATTTACTAATGTTCCTCCTGTTTCTGTCTGCCACCATGTATCTATTATAGGGCATCTTGATTTACCAATCTCTTTAAAATACCACTTCCATGCCTCTTCATCAATTGGCTCTCCAACTGTTCCTAAAATATTAAGGCCTTTTAGATTATGTTTTTTAATATATTTTTGAGTGTATCTCATAAACATTCTTATTACAGTAGGTGCTGTATAGAAAACACTGATATTGTTTTTTTCAATAATTTCCCACCATCTTCCAGGATCTGGGAAATCAGGAGCTCCCTCGTAGATTAGAGTTGTTGACTTGTTAAGAAGAGGACCGTAAACAGCATAGCTATGTCCCGTAATCCATCCTATGTCTGCAGTGCACCACATAACATCCTGATTATTTTTTCCTAGATTAAAATTCCATTTTGCTGTCCAGTAAGCATAAGTTGCATAACCTCCTGTGTCATGGACAATTCCTTTTGGCTTTCCTGTTGTTCCTGAAGTATATAAGATAAAAAGAGGGTCCTCTGAATTCATTATTTCTGGCTCACAAAATTCTCCTGCTTTTTTAATTTCACTCTCAAAAGAAGTAAATCTTCCTGAGTAGTTTTTATTCTTGTTAATTCTATTTACAATAATAACTTTTTTTATTCCTGTTCCTTTTATTCCCTCATCAACTTTATCTTTTAGATTTTCTTTTTCTCCTCTTCTGTAATAGCCGTCAGCAGTGATAAGAATTTTTGCCTTTCCATCAATAATTCTTGATTTTAGAGCATCAGCTGAAAATGCAGAGAATACAACTGCATGTATTGCACCTATTCTTGTGCATGCAAGCATTGATATTACTGCTTCTGGAATTAAGGGAAGATAGATTACAACAACATCTCCTTTTTTTACATTATATTTTTTAAGAACATTTGCAAATCTATTTACTTTTTCATAGATTTCTCTGTAGGTTAGCTTTACTGGTTTTTCCTTTACAGGTTCAGGAATCCAGATAAGAGCTGTTTTTCTCTCTGCTTCATCAAAATTTCTGTCAAGGCAGTTTACTGAAAAATTTAATTTTCCTCCTTTAAACCACCAGAAGTAAGGAAGCTTTTCAACATAATTATTTTTTTCATCCCATAATTTTTCCCAAGTTATACCTTGTTTTGCTAGATCTGCCCAGAACTTTACAGGATTTTTTTCTGCTTCTTTGTAAATCTTTTCATCATTTAACCAAGAGATTTTTTTCATCTCTTTGCTAGGCCAGTAAACTCCTGATTTTTTTGTTATATATGATTTCATTTTAGTTTAATCTCCTAACTAAACTATGAATTATCCAGCCAGCTAAAAATCCAATAATGACAATCTGACCAAGTTTAAGTATTATCTGAAGATTGCTATTGCATGGAACTATGTCAAATAATTTTTTAGAGTATAAAAAAATCCAGAAAATAATAGAAGAAATTATTAATCCAACTCCTGCTCCAAGCCAGCTCCCACACATTTTAAGAGGATTGTATGATTTTGACTTCTTGGATTTTTTCATTTTTTCTTAATTAGAGATACAATCATGCATGATAGAAGATAAGATATAATCAGACCAACTGCTAAATTAATGTATAATATTTTGTAAACATGAAAATTATCAGATAATAATAAATACATTATAACAGAGCCGGTTGTATCTGCCGGACATGGGGCTTTAATACATCTAATTCCATTATCATAATTAATAAAAGGGATAAATAATAAAGATATAATTACAAATGTTAATATTTTCCATTTTGTTGGTTTTAAAAATTTTTTAAGGTTCATCTTATAAAATACCTCCTGTCTTTTATTCCTTTATCCCAGAGCATTCTAGTATAACCTGTGTTATCTATTTTTTTAGAGTTTATCTTAAGCTCTTTTAAAATTTCCCTTATTATTGCCTTTGCTTTTTTCATCTCGTGAGGCTGACTTAGATACTCAATCTCCATAAATGAACCGAGGTGTTTTACATTGTTTATCTCAATTGAGGCTCTTTTGTCTTTTTTGTATTTGTATGTCTCGTTTTTCTTTATTTTCTTAACCCACTCAACAAAACCTAGGTCTTTGAAAAGAGCAAGAAGGTCTTCAACATGCTCTTTATTTTTAAGCTCAAATTCAAATTCTTGTTTAACAACAATATCTTTATTCCAGTATTTTTTCAACCATTTTTTAAAATTAATTTCAAATTCATCTTTCATTGCGCGTATTCTAAATGCTTTTTTAGGATATCCCTTTCTTCTTATTGCAAAATAATCGTCTTTTTTTGTACCTGATTTTTCAAAAATTGCAATTTTTTTTATTCTCTCTCTTAATCCTGCAACCTCTCTTTCATCAAGCTTTACTTTTGTCTCAACCTCTAGCCAGACCATTAAAGACAACCCCTGGTTTTCACAGAAATTCTTTTAGGAATTTCTGGGACCCAGAAAATTTGATTGGAGATTTTCTGAGTCTTTAGAACTTTCCTCTTTTGCGCTGAAAAGCGATTTTTTAATTTCCTCTGATTAAATCGCATATTCAAAACAACCCCTCGTTTTCACAGAAATTACATCTCTTTTCATAAATAATACAGCAAAATAATGTTTATAATTCTTGTGTAATTATGCCTCTTTAGATAAGTCAAAAGGAAAACAAGTAGTAGAAAATTCATTAGGTGAATATGTTATTTCATAATTTTGAACTTTATCTTTAATTTTGACATCAATACATATCATGCTTTTTTTTAGATAACCCCTTAATAATTTTTTATCTAAACAATTATTTAATACTCCTGCCCAATTATTTCTTTCATTTCTTTTTAATGTAAACATTGCCTTAGAAAGATAAAGACGTATACTTCTTTTTTTTAAATTATATAAAAATTCATTATCTCTATCTGCAAGTCTCAAGTCTTGAATTAGATTATCTATATTTTTACAATTTTCTTCCATAGTTTTATTTCTTATTACTAATCTTTATTGTTCCAACTTTTTTCATATTTTGGATAATATTTAGTTTGTTCCTATGTTTTACGAAATTTAGGTGATTCAATCTTTTCATAAATCAGATAATTTGCAACTAACCTATCAGAATTATCAATGCAATTTTCTATTAGTTGGTAATAGATTCCTACTGAAGTCCTAACTGAATTTGGACAGATTAACATTGCTTTTATATCATTAATGCTAAATGGAGAGATATCTTTTTTAAATTTTAATTCTTTACTCTCTTCATCTCTCCATATAGATTCTTCTTCATTCATCATAATAGATACTAAATCTCTTTTTTCTTTTTCATTAATTATACAGTTAAGTCTTATTGTATTCATTAAAATTGCAGATATTAGTGGTTTAAAAGAATTGTTATGTTGGAGAATAGATTAGAAAGTGGAAGGATAAAACCGAGGTTCAATCCTTCCGTGTCCAACCGAAGTCAGACATAATTATTAGGTATTAAGGGTTTTTATAATTTTCTTTTTAGGTTTAACGCCCCGACCGAGATACTATGGGGCGTTGGATATTAAATTATATTCTACTATGTTATAATTAAATAAATACTTAAAGTTCAAATATATCTTTTTCTAATGAATAGGAAAAAAGAGCGTGTTGTGATATTTATTGATGGAAGTAATTTTTATCACAGCTCTAAAAGACTAAAAGTTACAGATAAAATCAATTTCCAAAAGTTGATTAATGAATTAGCTGGAAATAGAGATATTATTAAAGTGTTTTATTATAACTCTCCTCTGGACATTAGCATGAATCCTAAAATATATTGGAAACAGCAAAAATTCTTTGATATGTTA
>JBBSXQ010000081.1:0-7176 GCA_038045725.1 Nanobdellota archaeon
TCTATAATCTCCTTTAAACCCATTTCCCGTCTCATTAGTTCAGGACTTTTTTTAAAAATTGGTTTTCTTTCTCTATTAACTCCAGAAATACTAACCATTCTTTCGTAAACAGTCTGTCTTCTCTCTGCCTCCTTTAATTGAAAAGTTGTAGGTCTTCCAATTATAGGTATGTGTTCTTTTTCTGAGCAGTTTTTACACAGTTTTACGATTCCCTCTTTCTCATCAAGAGCATTAAATAATTCTGCTTTTTCTCCAGAAATCCTGCATATAAAGCATTCCATCAGAAAACCAGATATTATTGGTTTTTTAATATTTGTATTCTTAAAGAGTAGTTAAGAAAGGTATTTTTTGAGTTGATTAGTTGTGCTTAATTCTGTAATTACATCTTTATTGTTAATAATAATTACGGGAAATTCTGAAATATTAAATTTACTAACTATTGAATTTAAAGAAGTTAGATTGCTGTCAACTGCTATTGGAATTAGAATTATCTTATTTCCTTCTTCTTGCTTTAAATCAAATAATACATTTGACCAGACACCCTGCTTTGCCTTTTGAGTTAAATCTTTTTGTTCATATTCATAAAGGTATACTACAAAAGAATAATTTTTAGGACATTTATCTTTTATTTTTATACTATTTATCCATAAAAATGTTCTTAGTAAATCATACTTTTTATGAGCTATCTTAAGAGTGCTAGTTATCTTTCCAGATGATTCATATTTTTCTAAAAGTGTTGCTTCTGCATATATTTTATCTGCAAATTCTGTATTTGATTTGATTAATAAGTTACAATCTGAACTTTTTAAGTCTAGGAGATTGTTTAAAGCTATAACATCCATAAGAGATAATTCTGATTGGGAGTAATACTCATTAATTTCATTGAACTTGCTATCTTCAAAAGCCATACCTAGGAAGATTCCAAAAATAAATACTACAATAGTAAGCAAGAGTGCTTCCCAAATTGCATTTTTTTGATTTCCAAGCATTTTTACCAAGACCTTTTTTTCCTTAAAAATTTATATATTGAGGCTATTAGCAGAAAAGGATATGCTAATAAGTATACAAACATATAGGATAGTATGTTTAGGAATCCGTGCTTTTTAAATTCTGTTTCTCTTAAATGTAATAAAACAATTGCTGTGAAAGAGAGACTTAATATAAGTATTCCAATTCCAAAAAACACAAGAACATTTGGAGTTAGATTAATGTCTCTTAGTGTTAAAAGAGCTGTCTGGGCTTTAATAGAGTATGCAGTAAAAAAATAATTGATAAATATTCTTCTTAAAAACCTATATGTTAGGATAAATATTCCGAATATTCCGACAAACCAGGAAAAAAGAAAAAAGGGAAGTATAAAATTTCCAAGCATACCTTTTTTTAGAAAAGTTTTTTTGTATTTATTGATAGTTTGTATTCCCCCAACATTCCACCTAATTCTCTGTTTAAACCAGTCTTTAAGATTATCTGGAGAGATAGTATGTGCTTTTGCAGGAAGACTCATTTTAACATTATACCCGGAATAAACAATATGCCATGTTATCTCAATATCTTCTGTTAGATTATTTTCATCAAAACCACCAACTTTATCAAATACTTCTTTTCTATATATTGCTAGAGGTCCTGGAGTTACATAAATAGCATCAATAAACCCCAATAATTTTCTAGAAAAAGCAATTATTTTATACTCAATTGCCTGTAGTTTTTCAATAAATTTCTCTCTTCTTTTAACAAGTACTTGTGAAGTTACAGCTCCTGTTTTTATATCATCAAAAAAACCAACCATTTTGTTTACAGAATCTTTTTGAGGGTATGAATCAGCATCAACAAATCCTATAAGTTCTGTATTCACAAATTTAGCTCCGTAATTTTTTGCTCCACTTGCTTTTCCAGTGTTCTTTGGAGTTTTTACTAACATTACTTTAGGATGTTTTTTTGCAATAGCTTCTATAACTTTATAAGAATTATCTGTACTGCAGTCATCAACAACAATTATTTTTTTTAAACCTTTATAATCTAATTCAAGCAGAGAGTTAATTGTTCCTCCAATTGTTTCTTCCTCATTATGACACGGAATAACTATACTAAGAGAGTATTCTTTTGTTAGATTTGGAAAATTAAACATCTCTTTTCTGTTAGGAATATATATTAAAAAAAAGAGAAACAAAAAGTAAAGTGCAATAAAAGAGTATGTAAGATAGATAATAGTTAAAATTTCCATATCACTCACCCTCTTCTATCTTATTTTCTTTTTCTGTTTTGCTGTCTTCAGTTTCTCCTACTGTGTTTTCCTCTTCTGTTTCAGAATCTTCTTTTAGAGGGTTGTTTTCCCCCTGCACATTAAAATAATCATAAAAATCATCACTTAGGCTTAGCTCGTTAGTATGTCCTGTTTTCTTTTTTTTGATTAAATCAAGCTCTGCAAATTTTTTAACATGGTCGTATGCCTTGTTTCCTCTTATCTTGATTATTACTGACTGTTTTATTGGCTGTTTAAATGCAATAATAGCAAGTGTCTCCTGTTCTGCCTTTGAAAATTCAGACCTACCTGTTGCCATCTTGTTTATTATTGAGTGGTATTCTTGCTTTACATCCATTTTCCAGAGATTACTTTTTTCAACAATCTCTATTGCAGAGTCATTTTTATCATATCTCTCTCTAAGCTTTTCTATTAACTCCCTTATTATTATTGGATTTAAATCACTAAGAGATATTAGCTCCTGCATGCTTAGGAATCTTCCAGAGACAAAGAAAACAGCCTCAAGTTTCTTTAAGTCCTCTTTTTCCTTGGCTTCATCAATCTCGTTAAGAGTCTTGCTTGTTGTTGCCATGAATTACCTAAAATCTTATGATTTATAAGTATTGTTAATCCATAATCAGTAATATATCTTTAACTTTAGAAATTATTAAAAATGTGTTTGATTTAATTAATAAATGGGAAAGAATTTAGATAATAAGATAAGTGTGAAATTTAAAAAACCTACAGGAGAGGGTAAATCTAGGGGAAAATATAGTTCTAGAGTAGCTGCAATTCAGGCTAGTATGATTAATACTGAGAAATTTTATTGTAAGTTAATTGGAAAGCCCTATTACTCAAGTGGACAACTTTTAGGAAAGAAACCTAGAAGAATAAGAATACTTGATTTAACATATATTGCTAGATAAGAAAGAATACATATACTCAAACCAAACTTTGTTAAGGTTTTCACCTGAGAGATAGCTATTAATGAATAATCTAAATCTGTGTTAATTAGTTAATAAATTACATTATACCAAGATTCTTGGAGAAAACCACACATGTCAAGAATCTTCATAAATTCTGATTCTTGAGCACTGTTGAGAATCGTAAATTCTCAAAGCTTTAGTGTGTGGTGAATCTTGGGTATCCAAAAGTCTAAAACAAACTCCACACTAAAGTGTGGAGTAAACTCAGAGACTTTTTGATTTTATGAATGAAATGAGCAGTTTTTATGTTTTACAATATTAGTAAATTAAAAATCATAAGGACATTTAAGCACAAATATCTAGATTTATTAACCTTATCAAATCCTAAACCTTAATATTGCACCCATACCAGAGAGATTCTTGAATTGTTCACCCTCTGTTGTCTCTGTAGATACAATCTCTACATTAGAAGAAATATTTTCAGCCAGACTTTTTAACTCTTTTATTAGTTTTTTATCATTATCTTTTGATAAAATTAAAAGTTCAATCGCTCCATACTCTAGGGCTTTTCTTATATCTTCTTCCTTATATACTGCCATATCTGGTTTTTGCCCAAGCGTCTCAAAAAATCTTTCTAAAACTTTTTTTTCGTGGACTATTTCCTGTCCCTCTAAGAGGTCTCTTGATTTTTCAACAAGCTCTTTAAGACCAGATTCATCACTTCCACCTATATCTCTTCTCCCTATAACTTTATCCCTTAATTTTGTTACCATATATTCTTGGTCAAGAAATTCATCTTTTGTAGGAATAGGTCCTCCAACAAATATTCCTTTTAGTCTTGGCATCTCAAAAAATATATTTTTCATTTCATCAGCAACTCTCTTATAGAAATCTTTTGTTAATCCCTCTGTAATTCGGTGAAATCTTTGTGAACTCTGACCTCCTGCCCTAACTTTACTTGGAACTCCAGAAGTCATTTTCTGCAAAATCTCTATTCTTTTTCCCTCTAATAATCCAATTGTTGCTTCTTTTCTATCCATTACAAGCAATCCGTAAACTTCTCTTACCTCAAGCATTTCTTTTAAAGGTTCCAGAATAAAATCCTTATCACATCTATACATTCTTGTTTTTAGAGGCATAGGTGGTTCTATATCCCATAATCTTAAGTCATCCTGACCTTCTATTTTAGATATATTTCCGCAAAAAATTGCTATTCCATTTTCAGGAGTTTTTTTAAAATCTTTTAGATGTCTTGTTATCTTATCAAGAGCAGTGCTCACATTTTTTTTTGTAGAAGTTGATTTTATGTTTTTTGCTGTTGATTTTTCTGCTTCAAGCTGGTCTGAGACAGTATAGATGTTCTGCCCTGCAGGAATGTAAACAGTGATTAGTTCTGTTGCCCTGCCCCTGTAATTTTCAAGTTCTTTAAGGAGTTCATCTATCTCATCTTTTGTCATTTGTGGCATGATAATTAAAAAGAAATAGTGTTTATAAAATTGAGTGTAAAGAATAAATTAACTGAAAACTCTTAACTCCCTTAAGTCATGATAGTGGAGTGTTTTAATACTTTTACCATCATTTAGACAGTAAGTATTTTCTTCTCTTGTAAGCCCTAAAGTTCCAATTAATTTTCCATAATGAAAATCCTCAACAAGTGCTTTTTTCCCAAAATTATTTTTTATTGCTTCTATAACATCTATTTCATGAACATAATTATTATTTCCAATATCAAATAACATATTAATTAGACATCTATCTTGTTTAAAAAGATTTATTCAATTTATTATACAATATTATGTGCTATAATTAAATCTTTGTTGAATATCTCAAGTTCTTTTGGGATTTTTATACCTTTTATCTCGCTTCTTAAACTTAAACCCTTTTCTTTTTTTGTCTTCCAGACAAGGCTGTTAAATTCCATTATTTTTTCAATAAGTGCAAGACTGTCTTTTTTTGATTTTGCTGATTTTGGCCAGTCTGATTTTAGAAGAGATATTCCTTTCTCCTCTGCAATCAGTGTTGTAATCTGTGGAATTATGGGATAGGATAGATAAAGGAATCTTTCAAGTAAAAAGTGTAGAGTATATTTAGCTGATTCTGATTCTTCTTTGCTAAATTTACTTTCACTATTATATGCTCTTGCTTTGACAACCTCTATGTAATGTGATGCAAATATTTCCCATAAAAACATCCTTAGTTTAATTGCAGGATGATAAAAATCATAATCAGTGTAAGATTTATCTGTTTCATCAGTTAATCTTTCAATATAATCAGTAAATAACTGGTCTAATGCAGTGAGTTTAGGTTGTTTTTTTGGCTTTTCAAATATCATAACAAACTTTGATACATTTAGAATTTTATTTAGTGTTTTTAGTTCTGCATTTATTTTCTCTTCAGAGCACTTAAGATCTTGTTTTGCTAAATCTCCTTCAATTGCTGCCCAAAATCTAATTGCCTCTCCACCATATTTTTTTAAAAGAACTTGAGGGTCAACTACGTTTCCTTTGCTTTTTGACATTTTATTTCCTTTAGAATCAACTATGTGCTGGTTTATCCAGACATCACTAAAACAAGGTTTTTTTGTTTCAAGATATCCTCTAAGAATAGTGTAATAAAGCCATGTTCTTACAATTTCTTTTCCTTGAGGTCTTAAATTGCATGGATATGCTTTTTTGAAGAAATCATCATCTTTTTTATATTTTAAAATAAATAGTTCAGATATTGAGGAATCCATCCAAGTATCAAAGACTCTTTCTTCTCCAACCCATTTTTTATTTTTGAAATCATTTATTATTCCAATTTTTTTCCCATTTTTGTAGACTTCTACATCTTTTGGAACATCTTCTTTCCACGGAGTGTAATACTTTCCTTGTTTAGGTAGTGCTATTAAATCTCCTGACTTCCAGAGAGGAATAGGTGTAGCGTAAAATCTTCTTCTTGAGATTGGCCAATCTATTGATACAGAGTCAATCCAATCATCAAGTATTTTTCTAGAAGATTCTGGATAAAAATTAATCTTATCTGCTATTTTTTTAATTTCTTCTTGAACTCAATCTGTTTTATATAAAATTCAGGCATTTCTATAAATTCTATCTCAGCACCAGACCTTTCTGAGATAGGTGTTCTGTGTAGTATTTTTTCCTGTTTAATTAAGAGTCCTTTATCTTTTAACTCCTCAATTATTTTTTGTCTTGCCTCTTTAATTTTTAGTCCTTTAAGAAAACCCGCATGTTCATTCATTGTTCCATCTTTATTTATTGCTATAATAGGGGTTAATTTTTGCTCTCTAAAAAATTGAATGTCTGTTAAGTCTCCTGCAGAGCACATCATTACTAGCCCTGTTCCTTTGTCTATCTGGGCTAGTGGATTAGATTTGATTAATATTTCTTTGTTAAACAAAGGAGAGATTATCTTTTTACCCTCAAGATGTTTATATTTTTTGTCTTTAGGGTTAAAAATAACCATTCCACAAGTGCATATCAGCTCAGGACGTGTTGTTCCTATACTAACTTCCTCTTTACTATCTTTAATCTTCCACTTTACATAATTAAAACTTGATTCAATATCTTGATATTCTATTTCAGAGTCAGCAACAGTTGTTTGTAGTTTAGTATCACAGTTATTGATTCTTATATCTTCATAAACCAATCCTTTTTTATATAAATCAATAAAAGTAGATTGTGTTAAAGCTCTATATTCTGGAGAGTCTGTTTTGTAAACACTTCCAATTGAGCTATCTTCTTTATAAGAACTAAAAGATATTCCTAATTTGGCAAAAGTATCTGCAGTTTCTGTAGATGTTTCATTTAGTAATTTTTCACAGTATTTGATGAATTCATCTCTTCCTAATTTAAATGCAGATATATTAAACTTTTTCTCTGCTGCTATCTCTATTGGCAGGCCGTTTCTATCTAGACCAAGTGGGAATATTACTTCAAATCCTTTCATCCTTCTAAATCTTGCAAAAAAATCCATATAGCAGTAAGTAACTGTCTGTCCGATATGTACTGG
>JBBSXQ010000082.1:0-7018 GCA_038045725.1 Nanobdellota archaeon
AAGGCGAATCAACAAACTCTCCTCCAACAGAAATTTTTTTATGAACAATCAGCTGTCTCGCACCATTAATTGTTGAAGCAATCTTTTTTTCAAAGACAATTGTCTGAAGTCTTCTCTTTAGATAGTCTTTTTTTTCTAGAGAGAGAACATCTGCTATTGAATTAACATTAAACCCTAATTTTTTAAGCTTATCAAATAAAATTTTTTGTTTTTCAGGAGTAGCAGATATGAGTTTTTTTGCTTTTTCCCTAATAGACTTAACATTTGCCTCTGATTTCCAAATTTCCTTTTTATTTTTTAATCCAAATTCTTTTTTTATAATTGCTTCATCATCTATTCTCTGTTTGTCAAATCTTTTCTTTGGTCTTAAGTATTTTTTATGTTTTCTTTTCATTTTTCAAATTTATATGCTGATCTCTCAGGTTGTTTTTGTTTCTTTTTAATTCCCACACCTTTTCCTTTATTCTTTCTAAAGTGACTCTTTGTTCTCTGTCCTCTTAAAGGCTGTCCAGAAGCATGTCTAATTCCCCTGTAACTCTTAATTTTTCTCAATCTTTTAATATCAAATTCATTTTGTAACTCTAAATCACTTCCAATCAGGTGTTTATTTTCTCCAGTTTCAAGATCATTTTTTCTGTTAACTAAAAAAGAAGGAATATTTGGATTTTTTATAAAATCAGAGATTTTTTTAATCTCTTCTTCAGTTAAAGAACCTATTTTCTTTGTTTTATCAATATTCAATTTTTTACACACTGCATTAGACATTCCCCAAGATACACCTTTTATTTTTGTTAAACCAACATAAATTCCCATATTTCCACTTATATCTTTAGAGAGAATTCTAACTAGCTTATCTTCATATTTTGGCTGCTGTGTTTTTGTTTCCATTTTTTATTTTACAAATAAGTTATATCTTTCCATTATAGTTAATTCCTGGAATATTCTTTTTTCAATAGCTTTTTCTGGATCTGGGAGATTTGGAATTCTCTGTTTCATATCCTCAAAAGATTTGAACTCTTTTTCCTTTCTTTGGTCTAATATTTCTTTCATATGTTTTTTTCCTATTCCTGGCAGTAGTTCTATCTGATGTATTCTTTTGTTTATTGCTTCTGATTTGTTGAAGAAATCAATAAATTCCTTCTCCCTTTCCTTTACAATTCTTTTAATTGTTTCCTGAAGCTGTTCTTTAGCTGATTCAGTTAATTTTTCTCTATGAAGTCTTCCAAGAATGTAATATATCTCATCTCTTTTTCCCTCACCAATATAGACTTTCTTTCCAATTTCCAATTTTGCTTCTCTCCTCGGAACTAACTCTAAAAGAGTAAAATTTACTTCCCCCATAGCCTGAGCTATTGGCATCATCTTCTTTTCTAGAGGGTATCCATTGGGTAGATATTCTAAGATTATTGCATATTCTTCTTTTACCATTTTTTTTATTTAAATTCTTTAATTGTTTCAAGTATTTTTTTTGATTCATCTTCATCTAATCCAACATCACTAAAAATTTTATTTAAATCTTCCACACTCTCGGGCATTAAATCAATTATTTTTGAAATACCTTCTGCGTTTATTTTGATTATATCTAACTCCTCAAATTTTTTTCTTAATTTCTTTGCATCAGTATGGCTTATTTTAACAAATTTTCTTATAAATCTGTTTAAATCTATCTCACTAGTTTCATCTTTCTTAATATATTCAAATGATTCTGCCATGCTTACTGGTTGTATGTTTTTTATCATCTTTTAGTTGAGTAATTTATTTTTTTTAAATGTATTGGATTAATTATAAATTCTTTTTCTTTCTCCATATCCTTAATTTTTATAATATAAGCCCTTCCTTTCTTTCCATCAACCAATCCCGTTCTTCCCTGAAGTCTTTTAGGGATATTTGAAACTAAAGAAGGTTCTATCATAACTCCTACAAAATCTCCTTTTTTTAACTCCTGAAAGTACCTACTAAGTTTTAATTTCCCTCTTGTTCTTACAGCTTTCTTCTTACTCATAAATTACACAGAAATAACTCATTTAAAAAGCTATCTTTTATAGTTTATCTTGCCTTTATTCCAGTATCTATATGTCCACTGTTAAAAGAAAGATCTCCCTTCTCATCTGCTTCTTTCATGCTCTTCTTGATATGTTCAAAGAACTTCTCTCCCCAGACACCTCTTCCACACTTATCACAGAAGTCTATTACACTTTCGTGAGGTATATCTGTTTTACAGTAAATACATTTTTTAGGCATTTTACTCTTTTATATAATCTTTAATTCTTAAATAGAATTGGTTTTTAAATATTTGTATTATGTTAAGATAACCAAGGAGTCTCTTCTCTTATTTTTAGTATTTCTTTCATTAACCAAGAATTTTTATCAAGATTTCTTTTCTTATAAGGAATATACTCGTTTAATATAAAATTCCTTTCTTTTATTCTAGAGAAGAAAAATTCTGTTAAATCTTCATCAACTAAAACATCAAAACCACTCTTATAAGCTCTTTTTGCTACTTTTTCAACACAATCCCACATGTGAAATCCACTAATTATTAACTTTGATGGATTATTTAGTTGATTTATAATAAAATTTTCATCAGGATATATTTTTTCTTTAATATGTCTCTCAAAATTCAAACCATTTCTAACTACATTATCACTTTCTTTTAATTCAATAATCTTTGAAATTTTTGTATCATTAAAAAGAGCATAGTTAATCTGAAATCCTTTTTGTCGGTATCTTAAATCAATACATTTATTTAACTTTTTTTTGACTCTTTCAACATAATATTCTTTATTAAACCCATAACTTCTATTTTTTATTTCAACATTAAAATATTCTTCAATAGGATACATAAATAAAAAGTGTTTCATCTTATTCATACCTCAAAGCATCAACAACATTTATCTTACCTGCCTGTCTTGCAGGGAAAAATCCTGATAAAACTCCAACAATAAATGCAAATACTAAACATCCAGCAATAAGATACCATGGAAAAACTACTTTAAGTAGATTTGTTCCGAGATTATTAATTGCAATATACTCTATAATTTTCCCAATTCCTATACCTAGCAATACTCCTATTATCCCTCCAACTAATCCCAACAACCCAGACTCAATCAAGAATATAGATAACACATCTGAATTCCTAGCTCCAATAGCCTTCATGACTCCTATCTCTCTTGTTCTTTCTATAACAGAAGTGTACATTGTATTTGCTATACCAACACCCCCTACAAAAAGAGAGATTGCTGCAATTCCAATAACAATTAAATTAATTATATTTAAGATAGTATTTACAGTCGAGAGGGCTTGTAGAGGAGTCTCAACACTAAAACTCTCCTCACCAACTTTCTCATTTCTATCATCTCTTAATTTTCTCTCAATCTCTGAAGCAACTTCTTCAATTATATCTTTATCACTAACTTGTAAAACAATCATATCATACTCATCCACAATATTAAGAGTATCTTTTAAGTCATCAGACATGACTAATATAACTCCATTAAACTCAAAACTACTTGATTTTTTTAAAAAACCAACAATTTCAAAATCTTTTCCATTTATCTTAATAGTTTTTCCAACCTCTAATTTTTTTTCAAAATTATCTGTCTCTAAAAAATCATTTCCTAAAACAACTTTTTCAGAATCCCCTACTTGTAAGAATCTTCCTTTTTCAATTTCTAGGTTAAGAGAGGATAGCACAAAATCAAGAGACTCTTTATCCTCTGGAATATCTGAGATATAATTAAATCTAGAAATTTTGTTATACTCTATTTCTGTAACCCTTATTAATCTAGGAACAGCAATATCAACACCATTTACATTTTTTATTATGTCTAAATCATGTTTATTTAATTTTTCAACAACAGTGCTTCCAGGAGGACCAAAACTTGCTTGTTTATTCTGAACAGTTAATCGGTCTACAGAAAGAGCACCAAACTGTCCTGTAATGGCTGTTTTTAATCCAGCACCCATAGATATTAATGAAACAACTGCAGCTATTCCGATAAATATCCCAAGAACAGTCAGCCAGCTTCTTAACCCCCTATGCCTAAGATTTCCAAAAGAAAGAAAAAAGTAGTCTTTTATCATAGGAGTTACCTAATACTAAGCCGATCTACAAGTTCTTTAATACCTCTCCAAGCATCTAAACTATCAAAGTAATTTAACATTTTATTTTTTTCCTTATCTTCTGGGTTATATATCTGACCTGTCCCATATATTAAACTTATAGGATTATTTTCTCTAAGTTTTTTTAAATCTTTAATACTTAAACAATTAATATTTACGTGGTATCCATCAAATCCATTTGGTATATCTTCTTCAAAAGGAGTTTCTTTGAATGTCATTTCTAAATTATCTCTTTTTTCAGTTTCTAATAAAAATTTAATATCTTCACAAGTTCTTGGCTCTTCACCACAAAGAACAAATATTTTTTTCATCTTAAAATTTACCATCTCTTAAATAATTCTTTCTTTTGAAGAGGTAATTTACTTATGGGTGGATTATTAATTAAACTAGTTAAAAATTGTTCAATATCTTTTTCAAATTTCTCAACTTGATAATACTTTTGAAAAGGAATTAATTCTTTTTTCCACCAATCTTGATAATCTTCCAGAGCATTAGGAGGTATAATAAAGATGTATGTCATTTAAACCTCTCTCTTAGAATTTTTTCTTTTTCTTATTCCCTTATAAATTAAAAATAGAATAACAATACCTGCTCCTACTCCATAAATCCATGTTTTGCTTTTTTGAATCAATCCTAATTCAAGAGCTCTTTCTCTAGTATAAACATCTACTGGAAGAGTTATAGTCTGAGTTTGTTCTCTGTTATCAAAATCTTTGTATTTTATTTCTACATTTACACTAGCAGTTGTCTTCTGGAATAGAACATCAAATGTTGAAAGTTCAAAATCATCTGAGCTAATAGTACCAATATAATCTTCTTTAGCAGAAAGTAATTCTAAGCCATTAGAACTAACTATCTTTACTGAAACAAATCTTATATCCCCTAATCCTGAATTGATTATTTTCACAGAAACTTTTCCCTGTTCACTTACAACATTATTTTTAACTTCAACACCATAGTTTAGTTCTGTTTTTGCACTAACTGTAATACCAAAACTACCTTTCTTTGTGATTTTACTTCCATTATAATCAGTATAAACAATAGTGTAAGGAATGTTATAATCTCCCGGCTTAATGTTTGATGGTGCTTTTATTGTAAAATCAAAGATTTCCTTATCTCCTTCATTAATTTCATCTTGAGAATCTTCAGCACTTCCGATAGTTGTAAAGGGTGTTCCACCAACAGTCTCTGTCTGGCTAGTTAGGGGATTTACTGTCTGCTGAGGTTCTAGGTTTAAAACAAGAGAGACATCTTCAATATTATCATCAAGAGTATTTTTTACCCCTACTTTTAATAGAGCACTCTGTCCAGGATAAAGCTTTTCTATATCAACAGAATCAATAATAACTGCAGAGGCAAAGCTTATGCTAATAAGAAGAACTAATATGTTTGTTAGGAATAATTTATTTGTTTTCATTTTTATTTACTCTTTAAATTCAGGCATTGAATCTAATACTCCTTTTAATCTTTTTCTAGTCTTATAAGTTTCAAAAACTTTTGCAAGATTACCCTGCATATCTATATGGGATCCACTAATTCCTTCTAAAGCCTCTTTATAAGAGCATATTTCCTGTATTCTTCTAGAAAATTCATAAGTAGACTTACTTTCACCAACTATTGATAATAATTCTCTGATTAGTGTTTTTCTACTTCTTCCAGGATCAATTTCTCCTTTTTCATTAAGAGGTATTATGTAAGTAATCATAGAAATAAAGAACTCTTTTTATTTATAAATCTTTCTATTTTGTTACTCTTGTATAGTTAATACAATAAAGGTCTAAATCTTAGCAGTTTTTAGGGTTTAATTTCTTCCACTTTCCACTAACTAATTTTTCAACACTCTCAATTTTCCCATCTTTTATAGAGTAGATTGTTCTTGCATACTCTCTAGCTAGTTCAGGGTCATGAGTAACCATTATTATTGTTCTTCCTTTCTTATTTAACTCTGTCAAAAAATTCATAACATGTCTTCCTGTTTTAGTATCAAGATTTCCTGTTGGTTCATCTGCAAGAATTACTTCAGGATTATTTGCAAGAGACCTTGCAATTGCTACTCTCTGCTGTTGTCCCCCTGCCAACTGGTTAGGATAGTGGTTCTCTCTATCTCTTAAATCAACTAGCTTAAGAAGCTCCTCTGCTCTCTTATCCCTCTCCTCTTCAGAAACATTCTGAAACATCATAGGAAGCTTAACATTTTCTTTTGCTGTTAGATTAGGAATTAAATTAAACTGCTGAAAAATAAATCCTATTTTTTTCCCTCTAATTTGTGCTAAGTCTGACTCTCCAAGTTCATCTATATCTTTTCCAGAGAGATATATTTTTCCTTTTGTTGACCTGTCAAGGCTTCCAATAAGATTCATGCCCGTGCTCTTTCCACTTCCAGAAGGCCCCATAATTGCAACAAAATCTCCTTTCTCTATACTAACATCTATACAGTCAAGAGCATGTATTATCTCCTCACCCATTCTATAATGCTTTGCAACTTCCTTAAGTTCTATTATGTTTTGTTTCATGTTATATTTAATATTTCAATAGTTTATTTATCTTTTCTATCTTCTAAAAATTATTAATTTCCTGAAACTTTCTCCTTTTTCTGGAAGAAGCATTTTATACCCATATTCTGAATCCCCTTTTCCAATATCTAAGCCATAATCTTTTAATTCCTCAATATATTTTGAGAATTTAGTAGTATTTGTTTCTGAAGAAGGAAGGCTAATAGTTTCTATATACTCCTTATGTTTGAGTCTTTTTATTAGATTTACTAATCCATTAGTTTCATTAAGAAGAAAATCAGTTTCTTCTTCAAGAGATAGACTTTTCTTTTTAAGCCCTTCCCAGATATGTTCTCCAGGAGCATGTCTTTGTTTTTCCTTTATTTTTGGATATTTAGTTCCCA
>JBBSXQ010000083.1:0-1259 GCA_038045725.1 Nanobdellota archaeon
CAGACCTTGTGTTTCAAATTCTTTGAGATAGTTCATAACAGAAAGTGGGGAAATTTTACTTAATCTACTTAACTCCCTTAATCTAAATTCTTCTGTAGGATTATACAAAAAGATTTTTAATAATTTATATTTGTTATAATTTTTTAACATATGTAATAATATTATTACACTTGTTTATAAATGTTTCTGTTAAAAATTATCGCTCTATAAAGCCTACGATAATTAGAAGAATGATGTATTTATAAGATTAAATTCTTTATTAAATCAATTTGAAAACCTAACAATTTATCTAAATGCTGATTTTGGAAATTTTAAGCTAACAGCAACAATTACCTGCCCGCAAGCTTGCAGAATTGATATAAATTATTAATCTAAAAAAGTGGATTATTGGATATAATAAGAGGATATCTGTGATTTATAGTTTACTCTTAATAATTGATTAACTTTTTTCTAATTGCTCTTCTTTTTTCTTTTTAGTTTCTTCAAATACTTCAATCTCTTTCTCATAATAGCCAACTCTTTCAATATTCCCTTCTTGCTTTGCTTGCTCTTTCTTTATCCTATGAATCTCTATCTGCTCTCTCAAAGATTCAATTCCTTTTTCTAGCCTCTTTTTTCTGTTCATTTTCTAATTTTTTTATTTCAGTTTCTAAAATATACAATAATTTTTTAGCAGAGTTTATCTTTAATCTTTCGTTAGATTTTTTGTTATTTTTAACATCTTTGTAGATATTTAAGACACTCTTTAATTCCTCTTTACTCATCTTAAGTTTAAGCCATACAGTAAAATCCTCTTTTGAGTATCTTATTTTAGATATCAATTTTTTGATTAAAAAAACCCCTCTTAACCTCAAAACTAATGAATAAATAATATTTTTTGAGTCCAGATAATCAAATCCCTGTGATTCATCAATATCTATTATATTTCTATTTATTTTTATAGTTCTCTTTGTATCTTCTATAAAACTTTTAAATGCATTTTTATTTAACTTTATTTTTTTTAATTCTTCAAGCAAATTTTTGTTTAAAATGACTTTTGCTTCAACTATGCTTGGGAGTATGAATACTGGATTGTTCTCAATAGTCTTTTTAGCTCCTTCTAAAGTTATTATTGAAATATTATACTTTCCAGAAATTATCTCTTTTTTAGTTTGGTTGGATATTGCAATAATATCAATATCTGATGTTTCATCTTGCTCTCCTCTAGCATAACTACCAACTAAATATATCCCTATAATATCCTCAAGATAAGGTTCAAG
>JBBSXQ010000084.1:0-1153 GCA_038045725.1 Nanobdellota archaeon
TTTTCTTTTCTCAATTCTACTAAAGCTTTTTCTAAATCTTGTTTTAGGTCCATTTTTATGCTTTTCCTTTAAACTTAACCTCCCATCTTATGCGCCAGCATCATAGAATCTATATACCAACGATATGGTTCAAACGGCTTAAATTCTGAGATAATTTGGGTTTATAAATGTTTATTTTTAGTTAAGTGATTTGTGGTTACAATAATCCTTATAAATATACTATTTATTTTTTAATGATGAATAAAGATGAATATGCTTTTGAGATTTTAGGAGATATGGAAGAAAGAATATGTTTAACTAACTTGAGAGAAGTTGTAAAAGATAGTTTAGTTAGAACTATTAGCAATGTTAAATATTCAGACATATTGTCTGTTGGTACAGCTTTAGCAGTATTATATTTTTCTCATCATGGATATATTCAAAAGTTTAATAAAATAAAGGCTTTTATTAATGAACACCCTTTATCTCATATTCATATTAATTATAATTTATTTTAAAATGGAACTAGTAGCACTATTATCAACTGGAAAAGGAACATGGGCCCAGGTAGCAGGGCTGATAAAACACGGAGAGTGGGATAAGATAATCTTGATTGGAGGGGATTTTGCAAAACAATTTACCTCTGATAAAAAATTTGAGTTTATACAAGTTGATTTAGACAACAAAATAAGAGACTTAAGAGAAGATTTGCTGAAAAAGCTTAAGGGAAAAATCAACGGAACAGAGGTTGCTCTTAGTATTGCTTCTGGAGACGGAAAAGAGCACATGGCTCTTATATCTGCTCTGATTAATCTTCCTGTGGGGATAAGGTTTGCTGCTCTTACAAAAGAAGGAGTTATTGATTTATAAGATGGAAAATATAATTTATCCAGATATTAATTTTTGTGCAAATCATGTTAATTGCGCCCAAGGGATTTATCTTAAGACTTTAGAATCAATGTTGAAAAAAGATTTAAATTTTACTAAGAAGACAGTTGAGAAATCAATTAAGGAAACAAGAACTCTTTATTGTAATAGTTGTAAAGCAACAGAATATGTGAGATATTCTTCATCTAAAACTCTTTTTTCTTAATTTTCAAATCTTTCTTGTTTTTTCCAAGGACAACAGCCCTTGAGTAATAATGTTCGTCGAGTATTTTATAGTTGAGTTTTA
>JBBSXQ010000085.1:0-1144 GCA_038045725.1 Nanobdellota archaeon
AGTTTTACTTTCTACAGAGGAGTTAAAGATGCCTTAAAGAAGATTCAAGGACTTAATTTAATTCAGATAAGTGATTTGGAGTCTTTTTTTGGATTGGATGAGTTGAGTTCAGATTTATATATCATGGACCGGCATTTCCCAGAGAAACCTGGTCAGAAAGCAGGTGATACCTCCTGGAGAAAAATTGCGGAGTTTGTTAGAGACTTTTACCCTGAAACGCCTATAATTCTGCTTTCTGGAGCAATTCCGAGAAATTGGAGAGACTATACTTCAATCAGATATGCCGTGCCTAAACGCCCTTTCTCTTCACAAAACTTATATTCTATTGTAGAGTCCATTATTAATGGGGGAGAAAAATAATATGGGCTCTATAGAAAGTATATTTTCTGAACAGAATCTGCTTAATTATGCAGATGCTTGTCTTGAATTAGCTGTTCAATTGCCAGATTCTTATAGCAAGAATAATTTTGATACTTTAGTTATACCTAGCAGAGGTGCAGTACCATTCTTTTTAGGTATGGTTTATTCCCTTGATAAATTTTCAAAATCTGAGTTGTCCGAAACTCATACCTGTTTTTATAATCGTTTATCTGTGCAGGATGATTTACAAATTTTAATGACTCCCGATTTTACAAGCAATCATAATCATAGTCTTGAAGAGTCTGTGTCTGTTTTGCTCGTTCCTTTTACTGCAGATTTAAATATTGAACAATTTTATGTTAAAGAGAAAAACGAAGAATATACTAAGAAGACTCGAAAGTATTGGGCAGAATTTACTGCCTCTTTATTTATGCCTAATGATAAAAGGATAAATAATCCTTATTTTTCATCTTTTACAAATGTGATTTTAAGAAAAGTTGAGAAAAGACCTAAATTGGCAGAATATTATGAGCGTTTTCCAGAAATTAAAAGATTTGCGATAATAGACACGGTTATATCTGGCAGGGCCTCAACAGATATACTCTCTTCTTTTGATAATATCTCTAAAGAGGAGAATAATCCTGACATTCAACCAGCCTCTTTTTTGATAATTGATGAAAATGGGGCTAAATTAAAGAGATTATTTTCACAGTATCTTAATCGGAAGAAGATTGCTGGAAAGGTTAGTATGATTAAAACTGCAAGAATAGTGTCGGAAGATGAG
>JBBSXQ010000086.1:0-2501 GCA_038045725.1 Nanobdellota archaeon
TAATTAGAATAGGTCACAGAAAAAATGTTTATGATTAATTCTTATATGTAGAGAAAAATGTTAGGAAGTTAATCTTTAGAATTAAATCTCTCTACCTAAACAATCCTCTTCCTCTTCGTAAATAAAGAGAATGTCTTATTCTATAACTCCAGTAAGAAACAATAGCCCAGATTATAAGAATAACAATTCCCATTATTAAAACAGTTGTCTTCTCATAAACAAGATCTGTAAGCCCTGCCCCTATAAACACAACTCCTATAATAAGAAGTCCTAGAGAACGCAATCTTACAAGAAGATAAATAGCCCCTATTAATAATATAACTGGAAGTGCGACATATAAAAAATCACTTGAGATACCAATACTTGACAACAAACTCTCATAATCTAATCCTATCTTGTTTATTCCATAAACTGCAAGCAGAGATATAGAGAGAGACATAACTCCAGAGATAGCGCTATTTGACTTTCCATCTCTTCCTATAAGTGTCTTTGAAAGAATATAATTAGTAAACGCAAAAATCAATATGAATAATGCTCCAAGAATCATTGTTGAAGAGTCTATGCTGTCAAGAATTTCACTTAAGGAAAAATCAATTGCCATGATTAAACAAATACATTTGTTTTTTTAAATGTTTAGATTTTTGTAGATACCTAAAAACAAATAACTCAAATCAAACTTTGTTAAAAAAGAGTATTTATGATGAATAAGTTCAATCATTGTTAGTCAATTTGAAAAAATTTATAAAGATATGAATAAATATTATTTAAAGTGGTAAAGGTTGATATCTTAAATTTTAAAAAACATAAATTTATGTTTATTGATGAAGATTTATGGATGTGGGATACTCCAAGAGAGAGAGCTTCAGAAAGATTTAGCAAAAAAATGCTCTGGAGATGTTTTAGTTGCAAGGTATGGTTTTGGAATTATTGTTAAATCATTAATTAAAAATAAAAAAGTAAGATCTATTACAATAGCTGAAAAGAATAAAGAAGTTATTGATGAATTAAGAAAAAATGATAAAATAATTGGAAAGATAATTATAAATGATTTTTACAATTTATCAGAAAATAAGAAATTTGACTGTATAGTTGGAGATATCTGGCAAGATATAGATGCAAAATTTTTAAAGGATTATTTAAGATTTAAGAGAAAATCTAGGAAACTTCTAAAAGATAATGGTAAAATTTTAGCATGGGGGCAAGATTATTTTGAGTTTCTAATAAAGAATAATAAATCAAATTCTCTTTCTTGAAAGAACCTTCTCCTTTAAATCATCTAAATCCTGCTTTAAAGAGACTACAAAATTCTCGTTTCTAAAAAGCCTTACTAAAGAATCCTCATCTGCGCAGAAAATCTTATTGAGTGTGTTAAAATTATTGACAAGTATTGTAATGTCTTTTTCAAGAATTCCTGTTTTTTCAAGTATTCTATATCCTCTTGGAGATACTGGCTTGTCATGAAGCTCCTCAAAAAGAAGTCTTGAAATATTTGAGGTTTCAAGCAAAAAGTCAAAATTCATGCCTGTAAGAATTTCCTCTGCTTTTAGAGATTCATCTCCAAAGTAATCTTTTATAATCATAACTCTCTCCTTGTCTAAATTTCTTATCAGCTCTTTAAGCCTCATGCTTACAATAACTCCTTCTTTACCAAGCTCTATAAGGTATCTCTTAATCATCTCAGAAATTCTTTTTATTATCTCAATTCTTTGGAGAACATTGCAGACATCCCTCATTGTGACTAAATCTGTTATCTCAAGTATATTTAGGTGTGAAAGTAAGTCATCAAATACTTCTTTTTGTTTTTCAAGTATCTGAAGACTCTCTGTTGCTCTTCTCAGTATTTCTGAACTTTTCTCTAAAACATATTTTTCCTCTCCCCAATATAAGGTTATCTTATTCTTTCTCTCAGAAACAGCAATAACAATTGTTTTTATCTGCTTTGAGGTTTTCTCTGCAGCTTTATGCCTTGTTCCTGTCTCTTTTGTCTTTATCTCTGATTTTGGAACAAGAAGAACATTTGAGTAAAGAATTTTCTTCAGATCTCTAGAAAGAATTATTGCCCCATCCATCTTTGCAAGCTCTGTAAGCTTTTGAGGGGAAAAAGGACAGTTTATCTTAAATCCACCCTCTGCAATTGCAGAAAGCCCGTCTTTATCAATAACTATCAGCGCTCCCATCCTGGAACTAAGTATATCATCAAGAGCTGTCCTCATCGGTGTTCCTGGTGAAAATATCTTTAATATGTCTATTAATGATGAATTTTCAGGAATAAACTCTCTCTCAATTTTCAGCCCTCTTTTTTCCATCATTTTACAATATAAATACCTATATATAAATATTTATCTAAAACAATAGTGAAAATAAATTATCACAATTTTAATGTTGAACAGACTTAAAGATTTTTTATTAATAGATAATATTCATCTACAACTCTAGGGACACAATTTATATTTTAACAAATTACTATTAAGTTTTCTTAACATATCAACTCTTTATACTCG
>JBBSXQ010000087.1:0-2549 GCA_038045725.1 Nanobdellota archaeon
AATTAGATGTTCCATGCCTTCCGCATATGCATCCCCGTCTCCTGAAAAACCTATAACATTGAGATTAGGATTTCCAACTTTAATTCCAAGACATGTTGGAAGGACTCTTCCGTGAAGAGTATTTATTCCGTTTAAATTAATATAATCAAATATTTTTGCATGACATCCTATTCCAGAAACAATTGCAAAATCATTTTGTTTTTTTCCTTTTGCAATCTCATCAGTAATAAATTTTTTCACACTCGCGAGTATCTGGAAATTATAGCATCCTGGGCACCATGTTGATTTTACAGGGGTGGATATGTTTGTGAAAGTCATTTTAATTAAGCTAATTTATCAAAATCCTCCTTTGTTAACTTAACCCATTTTGAAGCAATTTTTAAAAGTTGATTTGATGTTGAAAATCTTGAATGTCTTTTTCTATCAAAGTATGTATAAAGAATTATTTCAATTCCCTTTTTTTTCATCCTTTCAATTACTGGAACAAAATCTGAATCAGAAGCTATTAATATTATTTTCTTAATATCAGGATAATCTTCTTTAATATCATACATATCTAATATAATAAGCGCATCAATTCCTTTTTGAGAAAATTCTTCTTTGCCATGCTCATTTATTATCTTCTGACACCTTCCCTCTCTCAAAGTTATCCATTTTTTATTTCTTAACATCTTCGTCATATTTTGGTATCTACTCATTAAAAAGTCTTCTTTTTTTGTTTGCTTTGAACTTTGATAGGGTGGACAAGTATAAATAAAGAGGTGCTTTAAATTTAATTTCTCTTTTTTGCAGATATTCCTAAAAGTCTGTAAATATAATTTATTTACTCCAGTTTCTTTCTGAAAATGTTTTTTAACTAACCCAAAAAAACCGTCATCAACAAAAATTAACACATCTTCCATTATGAACTGCCTCCAAAAAAACTAGAAAATATAAAGCGTCCGGCAACCTTGCGATCACCGGGGATCATACTCACAATCCGAAGATTGTTATTAATATAACATACAACTGATTTATAAGCTTTTTGCTCCAATAAATTAATCATTTTATATTATATCTTTTATTTGTTCTAATTTAAATATCATCCCAGCCTCCCCTCAATTTCTTTTTTTAATTCATCAAAAATAAAAGGTCTTCCGTCGTATTTTAGGATTTTATTTTTATCATCAACAAAAATTCCTGTCTTTTCCGCAATCAGGCTTCCTAGCTGTGCTGTAGAATTATTTTCAACAAGTATTAAATTTTTATTTTTAATTTCTTTTTCCACACTTTTTGGAAAGGGTTCAATATACTTAACCTGGATAAATTTTGCATCAAGTCCTTTAATTGCATCAATTACTGCTCCTTTTGTAGAACCCCACGAGAGAATAACATTTTTGCTGTTCTTATTTCCGTAAATATCATACTGATTAAATTTTTCAGCCTCTTTTTCAATTTCCAAACCTTTTTTTATTCTATCCTCTACATTTTTCTTTATAATCTCTGGATTGTCTGTTGCAGAGTTTGATACATGTTCTATCTCATAACTATTATATCTTCTAATAGAAGTTGATTTTTCTGACTCGATTAAATTTATTTTTTGATCTATAGTATAGAAACTCTCTCCAAGATGTTTATCGCTAAGTATAATTGTCGGGATTTTGAATTTCTGTGAAAAATAAAACCCCTGATTAGTTAACTCTTCACACTCTGCAGGGTCTCCTGGAGCAAGTACTACTCTCTGAAACTCTCCGTGTCCAGAGTGTCTAGCTATGTTTAAATCACCCTGAGAAGTGTATGTCGCAACACCTGTAGCTGGTCCTGGTCTCTGAGATAAAAAGATAACAAGAGGTACCTCTGCAATTCCAGAAAGGCTTAGTGCCTCTGTCATTAAATCAAAACCTCCTCCCGAAGTTCCAATCATTGATTTTGCTCCTGTTATTGATGAGCCAATAGCTGCATTAATTACAGATATTTCATTTTCAAGTTCAAGAACAAGATAATTCTTCTCAATTTGTTTTTCTGCAAGCTCTCCTAAAAGAGGTGTTGCAGGAGTCATAGGATATGCATAATAAATATCTAATCCAGATTTAACTGCTCCTTTTGCAATTCCCTGTGTCCCATTCATAAAATTTACTTTCTCTCTCTTAACTGCTTTTACAAGATTAATTCCATTTTTTCCATCAGAGTATCCTTGTTTTGCCTCTTTTATGTTTTCATCAAATCTTTTTTCCAAAATTTTTAACTCCTCTTCAAGAATCTTAAAATCTAATCCAAGAGCCTTGAATAATAATCCTGCAAAATACATATTTTCGTGACATCCTTTTAGAATAATTCCATTTTTCTTTAGTTTTGGTTTATGCATTTTTTCAGTATTTTCATCAAGAGCAACTATTATGTCTAATTTATCCTCATTGCTATAGACAGGCTCTTCTGAAAAAGTCAGAACATTAAAATTATGCCCGCCTCTTATTAGAGACTGGTAATCTCTTGAATAAAACGAGTAAAATCCCTGCTTAACAAGAGCCTCCCCCAAAGTATGAGTTAATATATTTGGACCATGTCCAGCT
>JBBSXQ010000088.1:0-1860 GCA_038045725.1 Nanobdellota archaeon
AGAGTGTAAAGAAATACACCTGGAGAAATTGTATAGAATATATGAAAGACAACCCCGAAGGATTGTGGTTTAAGATGAGGTTATATGGTTGGGGTTGGGTTGTAGTTTTAGCGTTCATTGGGCTTTTCATATTAAATGGAGTTTATTTTGCTTCTAAGATTTCTCCTAGTGGAGAACCAACTGTTTTTGATTTAATTTTATTCTTTGGAGTTATAATAGTTTCAATAGCACTCTTATTCTGGATTTGTTATAAGAAGGGTGAATGGCCTAAGTGGAGTTGGGGAAGATAAAATATTATTACTAAAAATGGAACATTTAGGTTCTTATTTTTTACACAAATTTATTCCTCGTCTTCTTCATCATCTTCTTCTTCAGAATCTATCTCTTCTAAAATTCCTAAAATTTTATCAAGTTTAGTATTAATTTTCTTGAATTGTTCTGAGGACATTCCAGACTGAGAACTAACATTATTATTTCTTGAATCAAAATTTCTTCTAGAACTAGAATTTCCTTCCTTGCTAAAACATTCACTACAAAACACAGGTTTGTTGCCTGTTGGTCTAAAAGGAACTTTACATTGTTTTCCACATTTACTACAAGTAACTTCGTACATTTCAGATGTTCCCCTATCAAAACTTCCAGAACTTCTATCTCTAAATCCACCTCTTCCTCCAGGTCTTCCCCCTATTCCACTACTAAATCCTCCACTAGACCTTCCAGAGTCTCTACTAGAACGATTGCCTCTAAATCCTCTATCTTTATTATCTGATCTAAAATTTCCCATATACTCTTGTTTTAAAGTTTGTTTATAAATATATATTATTTGTCCATAAAACACGCATTTATAAACCACATATATTTATCTAAATTAATACATAAGTATCCCTTAAAGATTTCTTAAGTATTAAAATTAAATATATATCGGAGGATTAATAACATGGGATTCAACAATTTCAGAGATTCAGGAAGTAGTAATTCTTTTCAGCAAGAAAAGCATAAAGCAGTCTGTAGTAAGTGTAAGAAAGACTGTGAAGTGCCATTCAAGCCAACAGAAGGAAAGCCAGTTTATTGCAGAGAGTGTTTTGCTACTATGCCTAAAAAACCTAGATTTTAGTTATAATTAAAATTTAGTTAAAATTTTTTATTTTATTATTTTTTTCCAAATACTATCTCCTACTTTCTTTAACTCAACTGAAAGTTTATCTGAATAAGTGAAATTAGTATCAGTTGGCCTATGTGGGAGAATTAATATTGCATTGTCTCTTGCTTCACTGGCTAAAAAATTTGTTAAAAATTTTCTCTGCTCAGACCACGGAAAACAATAAATTATTCCAAAATCAGAAATTTTAATCCCAAGTTCTTTATATGGTTCTCCTTTAATCTTTCTTGGTGTTGACTCCATATAAGAATTTCCTAAATTTTTTGCATATTCTTCATATGCATTTAGATAATATTCAGGATACATGTTTCCGACAGCAAATTTACAAATTGTTGAAGAATCTACTAAATCTTGCTCTACTGCTAATCTAAAATTTTTTCTTGCCTTATCAATCAGAAAAGAGTTTGCATCTATATCAAATGAATTAAAGCCAACTGCTGCAGCCATTAGCGCAAAACCACCGTTTCCACAACCCATATCCAAAGAGAGTGTTTCTGAATTTAAACCTAATTTAATTACTTCTTCAGTTAGATACTTCAAACGATCTGGACATAAAGCATAAAAACCAGTAGAATTCAGCTCTCTTTTATTACCAGAATCTGTATTTATTTCATAATTTGAATTGTTAAGAATATCTCTAATTCCCTGTGACATCCTCCTCGCCCTAAAGGGTTGACTTCGTCAACTTTTGCCTTCGGCAA
>JBBSXQ010000089.1:0-2343 GCA_038045725.1 Nanobdellota archaeon
TAGTTTTTCTTAGTTTTCACCCTACAGCAAGCTGTAGGGTATAACGATTAATTAACAAAGTATCTTTATTTTCAAATGAAATGAGCAGTATCAAATTATATCAAAAAAGAAAAACATATTTAAACAAACCCTAATATATACTAACATGAAAAAAGAGAGATTAACAATAACTGTCCTTTTGATTATTATCCTGCTTTTACTAGGGCTTGTAAGTTATATTTATTTTAATAATTACAAAGCCAGACTTATTAGCGATGCATATAATTTAGGAATAAAGGATTTAGTAAATGTTATTATGAATAACATAAAACAGCAGGGATATGTGCAATTATTTTCCGGAAATGAAACAATTACTCTTGTAGAATACAAACAGAAATAATTAAGCACCTACTTTAAATCCATCACCCTTTTTTCTAGGGATTATATGAAAGTGAACATGATTTACAACCTGTCCTGCAGATTCAAAATTATTACTTATAATATTAAATCCTGTTACCTTTTCCTTTTCAATAATTTTTAAAGAAGTATTTTTAATACAGTCAATTAAGTCATTTCCAAGAAGACTAGGCAAGTCAAGAGAATTTTTAAAATGTTTTTTAGAAATTACTAAGCTATGTCCTTTTAATACTGGTTTTGCATCAGGTATTGAAAAAAAATTATCATTTTCATAAATCTTTTTAGCAGGAATCTTACCACTTGCTATCTTGCAAAACACACATTCGTCAGCCATTTAAAGTAAAAATTAATTTAACAGCAGCACTCTTTTTTCTTCTTTTTTGCTTTTTTCTTTGCCATTTTACTCTTTTTTTCTAGTATCAATTAATTTTCCAAACTTTAAAAGTTCTTCCCCTTCAAGAACTTTGCGCATGATTTCTTTTAATTCCTTAATTTTTACTCTTACCTGATTTGTAGTATCTCTCCATCTTACTGTAACACTCTCATCCTTAAGAGTCTGGTCATCAACTGTAATGCACATCGGTGTTCCTATCTCATCATTTCTACTATATCTTCTTCCAATGCTTCCTGACTGATCATAAATAACATTGCACTCTTTTTTCAAATCTCTTACAATATCTTCTGATATTTTCTCAAATTCTGGTTGTTTTACTATTGGAAATACTGCTGCTTTTACAGGGGCAAGTTTTGGAGGTATCTTTAAAACAATATTCTGCCTCTTCTCGTCATAAGTATAAGCTTTTGTTAAAAGAGCTAAAAAAACTCTCTCCATACCAAAAGTTGGTTCAATTACTCTTGGAATAATTTTCTTTCCTGACTTCTCATCAAAAAATTCAAGATTTTCCTTGCTCTCGTTCTGATGCTGTGTTAAATCAAACTGTCCTCTGTTTGCAATTCCTGCAACCTCCTTGCTTCCAAAAGGATACCCATAATCAATATCAAAAGTTGCAGAAGAGTAGTGGGAGAGTTCATCTTTGGTATGCTCTCTTATTTTAATCTCACTTAATCCAATTGAATTAAACCAGATAATCTGCTCTGCAAGCCAGTATGCATGCCACTCCTCAAGTTTTCCTTCATCAAGCATCTTTCCAATAGTTGAATCTTTCAAATTATCTTTTTCATTTTTCTGTGTTTCTGCATCAAGCAATCTTAACTTAACATTTTTATGTTCTTTAGTAAGAAGTTCACATTTTTTACTATCTAAACTAATAAAAAATTCAAACTCTCCTATGTTAAACTCACGTGAACGGAATAAAAAATCTCTCGGAGCAATCTCATTTCTAAAACATCTTCCTATCTGTGCTATTCCAAAAGGCAACTGCATTCTTGAAGACTGCTGAACTAGTTTAAAATTCATGAACATTCCCTGAGCAGTCTCTCCTCTAAGATAAGCTGTCTCAGAATCAAGAGCACCAACATTTGTCTTAAATAATAAATTAAACTCTCCTTTAATATCATACTCTCCACCACACTCACATTTTACTTTTTCTTCTTCAGACACATCAATCTTTGTTGCTTTTTTACACTTCTTACATACTACTGCTAAATCCTTGAAACTTGTTATATGTCCTGAAGATTTCCATGTTCTCGGATGAGAGATTATGCTTGCCTCAATTCCAACCATATTATCTCTTCTAACAAAAAAGTTCCACCAGTTATCTTTTATATTTTTAAATAACTCAACACCTAACTGACCAAAATCCCAGAATCCGGAAAATCCTCCATAAATATCAGAACTTCTAAAAACAAATCCTTTTCTCTTGCAAAAATTAGCTAATTCCTCAATAGTTAATTTTTGAGCTGAATGTTTCTCAACTATTTGTTTATCCTCAGTTTTTTCTCTTTGAATATTAACCTTCTCTTTATCACTCTCTATCTTTTTTTCTG
>JBBSXQ010000090.1:0-6139 GCA_038045725.1 Nanobdellota archaeon
CATGATAATAAACCAGTTGAAAAAAAGAATATGATTGAGTATATTGACAGGACTTTATTTGACTTCTTAAGAAAATTTGCTGTTGAAAAGAATATTAAAATAGTTATCACAGGAGACCATTCAACTCCATGTAAGTTAAAAGATCATTCTTCAGATCCTGTTCCTGTGCTGCTATTTGATAACTCTAATTCAACAGAGAAGAGATTTACTGAGCTTGATTCAAGAGCAGGAGTTCTTGGTGAGATGCTTGGAAACGAGCTTTTTAAGAAGGTTGGTTTTAATAAATAAGAATACTTAAAAATAATAAATTCCTTTCTAATATACTAGCTATGGTGGAAAAAAGACTTGAAGGATGTTTGTGTGTTCCTAAATGTGCAGATGGAGGGAATTTAGGTACAGATTGTAATTGTTGGGAATGCTCTAATTATATATATTCTTGTTTTAAGTTATCTTGCTCTCATTTAGATGTAGGTATTGTAACAGCAACATTATATAATATGAGAAAGGTTGAGGATTTAAGTAAACAAAGAGGAGTTTATAATAAAGTTAATTAATGTTTTTTTGATTTAGAGATATCTGAGTATAGCAATCATTAAAAATACAATTTTGCTGGTTTTAGTATGATTGTACTAGATATTGAGACAAGCGGAGTAGATAAGGTTAGATGTGGGATTTGGCAAGTAGGAGCAATTAACTTAGAAAATCCTAAAGATTATTTCTTAGAAGAATCAAGAATAGATGATGAAGATATAATTTCTGTTGCTGGGGAGAAAAGCCCTTTAGAAGTAATAGGAAAAAGCGAAGAATATCTGAGAAATTTTGAGAAACAATCTCAAAAACAATTACTAATCAATTTCTTTAACTGGGTTGAGAAACAACCAGTTAGGAATTTTTTATGTCAGAATCCTCAATTTGATGTTGCATTTTTAGATATTAAATCTAGAAAATATGGGTTAAAAATGCCCTTTCATTACAGAAGTTTTGATTTGCACAGCATAGCCCAGACAAAATATTATGAGTTAAATAAAAAATTTCTTGTTAAGGAGAATCATAGTGATATGGGTTTAAGTAATATCTTAAAGTTTTGTGGGATAGAAGATAAAAGAGGAGCTCATAATGCACTAGAAGACTGCAAGTTAACAGGAGAGTGTTTTTCAAGATTAGTTTATGAAAAAAGTTTATTTAGGGAGTATTCTAGTTTTAAAATACCAGTTTATTTAAAAAAATGATAACATATAATGATATTTATGAGGCAACTAGAAAGGAGAAATACTCTCCACAGATTCAGCCTTTATCTAAAAACTTTATTGAGGAGATTGCAAGTTATCTTAAAGAAAAGAGAGGAATGACTTTAAAAGAAGATGATGTTTTTTCAGATGTTATACTTAAGACAAAAAAACAGCTTGAAAATGCAATAACTCTTTTTAAAGAACTTATGAGGATGAGGAGAAAAAAAATTCTTAATCTTGTCTTTATAGCTACTGAAACAGGGATTTCAAAGCAGGATTTTGACAATATGCTTATATCTGAAAAAACTCTTTTTGAAGATTTGATGAAGTGTGTTGATTCTTCTGATAAAAAGCTTGGAGAGATTATGAATGGAAAGAGAAATGGAGCTAAAAACGAGATGATTGTTTTTAAGAAAGATGTTGAGGAATTTCTTGATATGAATGGGGAGATGATGGGCCCGTTTGAAAAAGGCCAGATTGTAAATCTTCCTAAAGAGGTTGTAAAAATACTTGTTGATGATGATAAGGCAGATATTGTTGGAGAGTAATTAGAATATATATTTCATTTAAAGATAAATAGTTATAAACTAAAAAATATAAGAAATTATATGGATTTAAAGGATATTCTTATTAATTTTAAAGGAAGTTTTAATTATCTTGAGAAAGTTAAACAAGACTTGATGTCTTTTCCTCAAGATACTTTTAATTATTTTTACCTTGATAATTATCATATTGAGATAGAGGTTAAAGATGAAAGCAGTTCTATAATAATTAAACCATCTGAAAAAGATAAAAAACTAGATTTAAAAGTACCAGATGGAGCCTCTGAGATAATAATAGATTATACAAATAAAACCACTCAATTTAAGTATAATCAAAAAAATTACTACTTCTTTGCTGAAAGAAGATAATATTATTGATTCTTAATTATGAAAGCCTGTGGAGGGAATCGAACCCCCAACCCTCAGTTTTTTTGTTTTTTATAAATTTTATACAAAACTGATGCTCTACCTTTGAGCCACACAGGCATGGTATATTTTATAAGAAACAATTTAAAAGGTTTTGCTTTATTATGAGTGTAGTAGTGTAAGAGTTTATAAACAAATACATGCTATTATTTATATGAATTGGGATTATTTAGCTGGGTTTATTGATGGTGAAGGTTCTATAATAATTAGTCCACCTAGAATTAGATTGTACATCTCTAATACTAATAGGGAGGTTTTAGAAAAAATAAGAAATTTTGTTAATTGCGGGAAAGTATATGAGATTAATATGAAAAATAGAAATAAGAAATGGAATAACCAGTATTGTTGGACTATTTGTTCCCATAAAGATGTTTTGAAAATATTAATTAATTTGAGAGGTAAATTAGTTGTAAAAAAAGAAGTTTGTGAGAAAGCAATAATTTACATTGAGAATAAAAGATGGCAGAGAGATTATCTATCTAAAAAAGAGTTAATAAGATATAAGGAACTAAAGTCTAGTAGAAAATTAGCAAAAGAATTAGGAGTTAGTCAGTTTTCTGTTTTAAAATATTTAAAGAAATACAAATTATATCTTTCTTAATTCTAGTTTAACATCTCATCATAAGCCTCTCTAAATATCTTTGTTAATCGCTCTTCTGTTTCTTTTTTGAGATACTTATTAACAGAAAAAATATCCATATCTTCACTTAAGAATAATTTCTTATTTTTTGTTTTTATATATAACCCACTAATGGAAATTGCATTTTCTAGACTATTTCTATCTGCATAAACATTCAACTCTTTATCAGAGAATTCTTTTTTTATTTTTTCAAGGGCTATAAGAGTATATTTCCAGAAATACATTTTATCATTATGGTCTAATGAAAGAGGCATTCTGTCTTTTACAGAATATAAGCTGTTAATAGCAAATTTCCACGGGCTTATTTCTTCAGCTTTTCCCATTTTAATTTATTTACAACTCTTTCTCAACTTTTAACATTCTTATTTCGCATAGAGCTAGAGGATATATTTTCCTGAGCTTTAAACTTAGAATCTTTTGTATGTGGTTTGTAAGAACTTCCTCAAAAAATATTTTTACATCTTTGTTTTTAACATAATCTATAAGTTCCTCTCTTGCTTTGTTTCTCAGAGCTTTTCTTACTTCTCTTGAAACTTTTCTTCTTGTAATAAGGAAGGGTTTTATTCTTATTGTTGCATTTTTGCAATTTGTTGAGAATGAGTCTTCAACATAGTTTGTCCCTTTTCTAATCATTCTTCTTAAGAAATAAGGCATAAGCATTATCTGTCTTGGAGTAGATGTTATTTCCCCATTTTTAACAATTATTTTTGATGAGAGGAGAACACTTTTTCCTCTTAACGCTCTTGTTAAATCATAATTGACAAATCTGCCATCAAGCTCTTCTATTTCGTATGCTTGCAGCTGAGTTGTCTTGTTTATTATTGGTAATTCAACATCAAAAAACTTTTTTCTTTTTTTTGCCTGTGCCATTTTATTCTAAGATAAGGTCTTCTTTTAAATTTAGTATTTTTTGAGTGTATAAACTCACTTGTGCAATAGTCTCAAGATTATCTGCTGTAATTTTTATTGGTTTATTTTGTTTTCTCTCTATCTCGATAACTGCATCTCCATACTTAAAAATCATGTAGGGTCTTGAGAGTTTTATACCATTTCCGTTACTTCCTCTTATATAAATCATTTCGTCTATTAGTCTGTCTTTGTAATTTCTTTTAAGACTATCAAATAAATTAATTGTATCCTCTCTTTTTGGAAAAGAGTATTCCGCTATTAGTGGCCTGTATTTTTTTCTATTTTCTTTTTTGTATTGTTTTTTTACCATTTTATTCCTGTTGCTGCTTGCCCATTCTTATTCCTTTTTTCTGGTATTTAGATTTTTTACAAGTCTGGCAAGTATACATTATGTTTGTCTTTTTTGTTGTTTTGGTTTTTCTCTTGAATTTTGATACAGCTGGTTTTGAACCCCATTTTCCTTTATTTCCTATTCCAATACCAAGACCTCTCTTTTTAGCTCTTGCAATACCTCCTCTCTTAAGTGTTCCTCTTTTAGCTCCTGTGCTTACTAGTTTTATTTTCTGGTCTGTTTTCTTGTTACAGTAAGGACAGTATCTGTTTGTTACTTTTGGTATTTTCATTTGAAAACAACCTACGGTTTCTTAGAAAATTCTTTTTATTTTGAATTTTCTAGGCCAGAAAATCTTCCTCAAAAGATTTTCCCGGTTTTCTATTTTCCCTTTCTATCCTGAGAACAATTTCTTAATTGCCTCCTAGGGAAATTGTGTAGGCTTAAGATTGATAGAAAAACTTGCTTTTAAAACCTTTTTGTTGATGGCCCTGCGCAGAATCGAACTGCGGCCCTATCCATTTTGATGATATTCTTTCTTTTAAAAGAGAGAGTGTAATAGAACTCTTGGTTCTTTCCAATCATTCCCCTAAGGGAGAGAGTGTGAGAGAGAACCGTAGGTTCTTTCCATCGTCAAGGATATGTTCTACCATTATACTACAGGGCCATGGAGGTTGAAGATAGTTTAAGATTAATAAATTTTGGTATTAAACAATTATATTTAAAAATAACTTAAATATGAGATTTTATGAGTTTAGCTATAAGAATCAATCATTATGTACATATTTCTTTTATGACAAATCCAAATGGGCTTTCTTTAAGAGATATTGAGAAAACTGTTGAAATTCATGAAGGAAAATATTTTGATAGGTCTGAAGCCCAACATTGCATAGTTGATTGTATGCTTTTTAAAACAAAATCACTAATTGAACAGAGAGATATTACAAAGTTTCTTTCTTTTAGAAATGACCCTCCTTTTTGGAATTTTAAAGATGGGAAATATTTTCTTTCAGATGATAAGTTTAGAATAAACGATGAAGAAAAAAATATTCTTGAAGAATCAAGAAAATATTCTGAGATGTTTAAAAAACATGAGTATCTCACTAGGTTAATAAGTATAATAGAAACACTTACAAATAATCCATTAGGGGTTAGTTTTAATGAGCTATATAACTCTTTTTTAGATTTTAACAAAAAATTTGGTGTTTTTAAAGAACTTACTAACGAATACAATCTTGATGAAAACACCTTAATTGAAGAATCATTTATTCAAGCTATGAATTTTGATTATACAGAACCATATGATTCTGTTTATCTTGATAAGAAAGAGGATTCCCCAAAAAATTCCAGAGTATTTGCGTATGAGCCTTTTATTGATTGGGAGTATAGAAAAGGATTATATTATCCAACTGAAGAGTGGCTTAAGAAAAATGAGGAAGGTATTAAAAAATCTGAAAGGGCAATAAAATCTTTAGTTAATAAATTAGAAGATAAAACTCTTCTTAATCAGGTAAATCAGCATTGTATTTTAAAAGAGAAAACAAATAATGATTTTTTAAGAATGCATTTATTTATGCAGGCAAATTTAGAAAGGTCTAGAAGTAGCTAGTTGAAGTCCTTCAGAAATATTTAAATATATGGATTAACAACCTTATTTATGGTAAGAGGTGGAAACAGGATAATTTTTTTTGTAGTATACTTAATTATAGGTCTATATTTTATCAATTATCCTGTTCAGTTTGTTAAGATTCCAGAGTCAATTTCTAGTATAGCTAATCAGTGGATAATTTTTGTTGGAGGAATATTGCTTATTATTGGCGGAATAAATTACCTTAGGGCAAGCAGACAATCTCCTCTTAGATGATTTTTAATTAGATTTCTAATAAATTCTTTACCTATTTAGTGTTAACTCTCTCTGATAAGTGATATTTCTATAACTAACTAAATTACTTACTAAGTAATTTATTAAGAAACATTTATATATGTTATTTTCTTATTTTTTTTAGATGGGTTTTAAAAAAGGTGAAAAATGAAGAAGTACCTTCTTTTGATTGAGGATGAA
>JBBSXQ010000090.1:6149-11744 GCA_038045725.1 Nanobdellota archaeon
AAAAGACTTGGAACAAGTTTAAGGAAGTTATTGAGAGTGATATTAATACCGAGATAATTGAACTTATTAAGAAAAAGATTGAGTCAGAGGTGAAAAAAAATGGGAAATAAGGGACAGGTGACAATTTTCATAATCATTGCAATACTTATTGTTGCACTTGTTACAGGCATTTTTATTTATAAGAATAATACTGTTTCTAGTAATATTCCTACAAGCATTGAGCCTGTATATACTAGTTTTTTATCATGTCTAAATGATAAGACAAAAGTAGGTATAGATATTTTAGAAAGCCAGGGAGGTTATATTTATCTTCCTGATTTTGAACCTGGTTCAACTTACTCTCCATTTTCCTCGCAGCTGGTTTTTTTGGGAAATCCTATTCCTTACTGGTATTATGTCTCTGGAAATAATATCCAGAAAGAGCAGGTTCCATCTAAAAGAGTTATTGAAAAACAGCTTGGGGATTTTATAGATGAAAAGATAAGAGAGTGTAATTTTGACAGTTATTATGAAAATGGATTTGAGATTAATAACGGTGAGCCAGAAGCAAAAGTTACAATAAACAATCAGGCTGTAGATGTTGTTCTTAGTATGGATATGACTATAATTAAAGGAGAAGAGAGTGTAAATATAAAAGAGCATAAAATAGAAGTTAAGTCAAATTTTGGGAAGCTTTATGATTCTGCACTCAAAGTTTATAATTATGAACAGAGCACATTATTTTTGGAGAATTATTTAGTTGATATTCTTAGAAATTACGCTCCTGTTGACGGAGTTGAGATGACATGCAGTCCTAAGATGTGGAATGCAGACGAGGTTTTTAGCGAATTACAGGATGCTATTGAGGCAAATACTCTTGCACTTACAACAGACAAAAACACTAAAAACAAAGAAAACAAGTATTTTGTTGTTGATCTTCCAGTAGATGAAAGTGTAAAATTTATTAATTCAAAAAATTGGCCTTATAGTTTTGAAGTTAATCCTTCTGAAGAGAGTGTAATGATTTCAAAACCAGTAGGAAACCAACCAGGATTAGGAATTTTAGGATTTTGTTATGTTCCTTATCATTTTGTTTATAATGTCAAGTATCCTGTTTTAGTGCAGGTTTATTCAGGAAGCGAGATTTTCCAGTTTCCTGTTGCTGTTGTTCTTCAGGGAAACAAGCCTAGAAAATCTTTGGATACAAGTACATTTGAAAGCCCAGAAACAGGATTATGTGAATATAAGAACACTATTGTAAGTGTTAAAACTTATGATTCAAAATTAAAACCTATAGATGCAGATATTTCTTACGAGTGCTTTAATGAATTTTGCACTATTGGAAAGACAAATTCTGGCATTTTATCTGGAGAGTTCCCGCAGTGTGTTAATGGATTTATTTTAGCAAGAGCAGATGGTTTTGAAGATTCAAAATACCAGTATTCAACAACACAGGGAGGAGTTGCAGAGATAATACTTGCCAGACTTTATGATGTTGAGATTAATCTTAAATTAGACGGAAGAGATTATAATAAAGATGCAATAATAAGTTTTATTTCAGACAAATCTTCAAAAACAGTGGTTTATCCATCACAAAAATCAGTTAGTCTAACAGAGGGACAGTATGAAATTATGGTTGAGGTTTACAAAAACTCTTCTATAACTTTAGCAGGAACAAAACAAGAACAGTGTATTGATGTCCCAGAATCTGGTTTAGGAGGAATATTAGGCATGACAGAGGAAAAATGTTTCGAAATAAAAATCCCTGCGCAGATTATTTCAAATGCTCTTGGTGGCGGGGGAAGAGAGGAATACTTTATGCTTGAATCAGAGCTTTCAAATTCAGATGTAATTGAAATAAATGCGCAGAGTTTAGCTACTCCGAAAACAATTGAGGAGCTTCAGAATAATTATATAATCTTTGAGGAGAGGGAGTTGGATATAAATTTCAGATGAAAAAAATAATAACACTAAAATTAGTTAGCAACAATATAACAAATCAAGATGAAAATTATTAATAAAGAGAAGAGTTTAGATAATAGAATTGGTTTTAAAAAACAATCTGCTTTATTATTATCAATAATATTTGTAAGTATTTTAATTATTTCTTTAACATCAGCATATTATATTGCAACTAATCCGCAATATTCTCAGTATACTCAGTATAAAGGAGTTGCATTTGATAAAAAAATGTGCGAGGCAGGAGATGATTTTCTTGTCCAGATAGCTCCTTTTGGATGTGATCCTGCTGTTGTAAGAAGTGATTTGCTCGAGGAGCAGAATTTTCCTGTTTTTTGCCAGCTTGCAGCAACAAAAATAAATCCAATGATAAAAGTAGAGGCAATAGACACTGTCTCTTTTAAAGGAAATTATCCAAAAGAAATTCAGGGAGTTGATTTTTACCCTGCACAGGCTGCTCTAAGTGTTAAAGAGAAAATTAACAATCCTATCCTGAATAATATTGGCTATGTTGTTATTGTTTTAAAAGAGCAGAAAAACTCGTCAGCAATGCCCAAGTATATTCAGGGAAATCTTACTGCAAGAATAAGATATAACATAGAGAGTGCTTTTGGTTTGGGAAAAGCTGAGTTTTATCTTCCTGTTGTTGATGACAGCGAGTGGAGTGAGAAAAAAACACAGTATAGTTTTTGGGAGAGAAGAGCTTATCTTAAACTTGAAGGCATAGATAATGAGGTTGCTACAATATCTCTTCTTGATGATACCAGGGAGATTACAAGTGTAAGCCTAAAAAAAGGGGAAACTTCAAGAGAGATTTCTCTTCCTGGAATTGACCAGTGCATTGCAAGATTTGATTTAACATTAAAATCATTTGAAGACCCTGACACAACAGCAAGACTAAATATTAACGGAGATTATGTTGAATTGAGAGATAAGGAAAAATTCTTAGACAACAAGTGCACTGTTAGAGGTATTTTACCTTTAGGAGCTGTTAAAAAAGTTAATATTCAGTGCACAAATGACAATAAGACAAAAGAAACTTTCTCACTTATGATTAATCCTAGAATTACTCTAGAATATGATGGAGGAAAAGTAGAGAAAAAAGTAGGAGATTATTTATTCTATGATGAATCTTCAAAAAAATATGTTTATCTTGCATATATCAATGATGATAAAAAATCAGGAAAAAAAGAAGATTTATCTGTTTATCTTTATGCAATTCCTGAAAACAAAGGAAAGGTTCTTTCTAGCAGTGAGATTGATAACATTGGAAGACAGACTAAAAATTTATTTTCTCCTTTGATTAACCTTGTTCAAGATACTACTAAAAGAGCACTTTCTGGAGGAGAGGTTGAGAAGATTATAAATGGCAAAGAAATATTCGGAAAAACAGTTTCAGTAGTTGATTTTGCTCTTCCTCAGGATATTACTCTTGAAGGAGATGCAAAAAATTATTATGAACTTGCAATTGCTGATTATGAAAAAGTAATCAGCAGTTATTCATCAACAAAAGACCCTTCTGAAGCAAATATTGAACAGACTTTTGGAGAGAGGGCAATGGCAGAAGAGATAAAACTCTCTTATAATATGAATCAGAAAAATAAAGTTTCAGAAATATGCAAGAAATTCAGAGAGAGATATCCTGATACTAAATATTCAGATACTCTTAATACTTGCAGTAATAATGCAAAACTTTCAAGCTTAGAGAGTTCAGACAAAGAAGTTACTGTTAATGGAAGAGTTTACAGCATCTCTCTTGATGATACTAATGAACCTAATATAGATGATTATAACGCAGAGATAACTGTTAGCTCTTCTTCAAATTCAGATAGTTTTAAGCTTGGTAAAAATCAGGTTGCTTATTTTAATAATATTAATTCTAATACTGCTAATAATATGATACATCTTACAGGATTGAGTGATGGTTCTGCAAGTGTTAAGATAACTATAACTAATAAAAAAGGAGAGACAAAACCAGATGAGAAAATTCTCAGAGAAAATACTCTTTATACTTTTAATGGATACACTTTTACCCTGACTTCTACAAACATAAAGAAAGTTGCAAGAGTTTCTATAAATCCTAAAATAAACAAAGAATATACAGATGCTAATTTTACCTTTAAGATAGGAATAGAACAGAGAGCAATCAAGCTTTCTCCTGAAAAAACAAAGGAAAAAATAGAGAATTTAAACAAGTCAATAAATGAGTGGGAGAAAAAATCAGAGAGTCTTGGAAAAGTTGTTGAGGGAATGAAAGGAGCTTGTCTAGTTACAGGAGCTGGATTAATGGTTAAGAACTTTTTTGCAAACACAGGAGGAAAAGGAATTGCAAGGCAGGATGTCATGACTGGAATAAAACAAATGTGTGCTGAAGCTGTGAACTCGCATAAATTCGGTGAAGATAAAAAACCAGTAACTTATAAAAAAGTTGATGATTGCATTCTTGGCGAGGCTAGTTATATTGACAGTGCTGTTGATGCAAGAGCAAAACTTATTGAGGCAGATAATGCTCATTATAAAAAACTAGCAGAAGGATGCACAACTTCTGGATTTTTAGGAGGAATTACAGGAGAGAGAATTGTTGATGATAACTGTGTTAAGGATAAAATTTTTGACAAAGATGGAAATTATATAGGCAGTTTGTCTGAAAATGTAAAAAAGTGTCTAGGAGATAATGTTGATTACAAAGGAGAAAAAATTCCTATTAGTACATTAGTTAGTACTAATACAATAAATAAGAATAATATTGGTGTAAATTCTTACAGAGATATCAGCTCTGCTGCAAGTGCTTGTGTTGACCCTAAATTAAAACCAATTTTTGTCAGCAGTTTGAATAAAACCCTAATTGACCAGTATGTTAATACAAGGGAGAGTGCTTTAACAAAATCAACAAGTGATGAATTAAGTAAAGCTGGATTTGACTTGCCAGGAGATTCTTATGGAGCAAAAGATTCAATAGCTGGAGTTTATTATGGAAAGACAATCAGTGGAGATAAAATTGTTCTTGGTGATGGAGGGACTCTTAATGCTGAACAAATGTATAATATCCAATACATCAATTATCAGAATACACCTTATATTTTGGTATTAGATAAAAGTGGTTTAGATTATAATATTCAAGACGTGTATTATTATAATGGTGTAACATCTGATAGTTCAATAAATAAAAAAATAAGGGTTGAAAATGTAGAACAAACTACTCGTAATAATATCATATCTAAATTCTCAAAATTTGTATTACGAGATGCTTCATCATACTCTCATCAATTCAAATCAGTTGCAGGCGAGGATAAGTCAGGTCCTGTTGTGAAGTTTTACGAGACAGAGCCTTACAAAGGATTTCCTGCACTTGTTCCATTTGACGAGAAAAACGGGTGGTATGCTGCTACAAGGCAGAATCTTCCTATTTTTGGTGGAATAGGAACTGCTGATGCATCAGGAAAAGTCACAAGTTTGGTTTTATGTAATGTTGGAGATAATGGAATTGCAGAGTATTTTTCAGGAATAGGAGATGATATTTGCGGAACTATAAACTCAGGAACAGGACAACCTATGAATCAATTTTCAGGATTAAGTCCGTCAGACGCATCTAAATTTACTAGATGTGCTTTTGAAGCTGTTGAGAAAGCAGCAGGAAAATACTCTCAGAAAGGAGGA
>JBBSXQ010000091.1:0-5273 GCA_038045725.1 Nanobdellota archaeon
TGTAGTTTTATAACAAAAAAAGATTGTCTTTCTAAAAAACCTACTGCAACAACTTCTTCATCTAATAATTCTGGTGGAGGAATTTTAGGATTTTTTAAGCCAGAGGAAAATACCACAACAATACAAACAGAGACAGAGATAACTTTTCACGAGGATTATCTATGCTCTGCTGAAGACCTAGCAACAGAGTGTGGAATGACAGAGAAAACAAAATGTATTGAAGAAAGTGATGAAGTTTATTTTGTAGATAGTTGTGGAAACCTTGCTAATATCTATGATGCTTCAAAAATAAATGACAAGAGCTACTGGAGAAAAGTAATTCCAAAATCAGAAAGTTGCAGTTCTAATTCAGGAAATGCAAATTCAGCAGGTTGTGGAAACTGTGATTATTATTCAGGAAGCATCTGTGGAAAATACAGAAGAGGAACAGACAAAAAACCAGGTTACGGAGATAATATATGCAGAGATTTAAGCTGTGAGTATGAGGGAAAAACATACAATCACGGGGAGACATGGTGTGCTGATTCAAAAGGTACAGAAAAAAATCTTCCTGGAAGTAGATATTTTAGATTAGTATGTTATAATGGCGAGGTTACAGTTGAACCATGCGCTGATTTCAGACAGGAAATATGTCTACAAGCAGAAGTTAATACATTCAAGACAGCTGCTTGCCGTGTAAATATGTGGCAGGACTGTCAGTCACAAACAAAAAAGAAAAATTGTGAAAATGAGGATAAAAGAGATTGTAAATGGATTATATCTGATGAAGATTTAACTAATAATGAAGATGGAAATGAAACAAAAATAATAGGATGTGTTCCTAAATACACACCTGGATTTGACTTCTGGAATTCAGAAGGAGATGCTCTATCATTATGCACTCAGGCATCAACAACTTGTGTAGTAAAATACGAGAAAAAACTTACAGGTGGAGAAAAGTGCATTGAAAACTGCGAGTGTTTAACACTCTCTTGGTTAAAAGGAAAAGAAGAGTTATGCAGCTCTCTTGGAGATTGTGGAAACAAAACAACAAACTACATAGGAATATTAGGATTCCAATAAATTAGTATTCTCTCGAATATTGGTTTTTAGAAAGATTATTTATTTTTTTATCTTTAATAACTGATCTAATTCTTCTTTTTTCATGCCTTCATCTGTTATAACAAATTTAACTCATCTCTATTTATAAAAACTCCAATAACCCACTCTCAACAATATTTATAAACATTTATTCTCTAATTAATTTATGTCAGAAAAAGAGGTAAAAATCAGTCGCAGTTGTCTTGCATTTTTCCAGATTTTTCTTGTTATTACTTCAGTAATTTCTTTTTCTGTTATTGTTAGTGCAGCTTTTGAAGGAACAAACCAAAGGGCTCCTTCAGCAACCTATATTCCTCCTTCTCCTTCTATTTTAGTAGATTCATCAAAAAATATTTTTTATGGAGGTAAATTGTATAAAGGAGAAATTATTGAAAATAATGGTATTCATTACGCAAATATAAATAACAATATTGTAAAATTTGAAAATAATCAGTGGGTGAGTGTTGCAAAAGAAAATATTCCAATAGATTTAACCATAAAAGCAGCAACTCCTCAAAGCAGTCATCTCGGTGGATTTATTCAAGTTGCACAGGGAGGTTATTATGATGCTATACTAACTGGAGCAAAATGGGCGATAGGAGTTTATTTTGCTGTAAGTATGTTGGCAAAAGCTCTTGGAGAAGATGAAGAACAGGCAAAGGCTTGGGGAGCAGCAGCAGCTGCAGGAATGTTTACAGGACAATCACTTAATGTGCTTCTTGGTGAAAATGGAGCATTATCATCTGCAACTAATGGATGGAATAAATTTTTCACACTAAATGGAAAGCTTAATGCTGGTCAAGCTAGTTTTGGTTGGGGTCTCGCTGTCGCAGCAATTGTATTCTACATGACTTATAAAAAAGAAAGTTCAAAGATAATATCTTTTGAGTGCAACCCGTGGGATGCAACTACAGGAGGAAAATACTGCGAGGAGTGCAACAAGCAGGGAATTCTTCCTTGCTCTGAATATCAGTGTAGAAGTTTAGGACAGTCATGTCAGTTATTAAACCCTGGAACAGGAGAGGAGAAATGCACCTGGGTTAACAGAAAAGATGTTACTCCTCCGATAATTTCAACATGGAAAGATGCTCTTCTTGATGATTTCAAGTATGGAAAAGACAATACTGTCTTCCCTCCTGACAGAGGTGAAAAAATAATATACTCAAAAACATCAAAAGGATGTGTAAAAGCATTTATGCCTTTCTCATTTGGAATTACAACAGACGAGCCGTCAAAATGCAAGCTAGACCCTATTAAGAAACAAAACTTCTCTGACATGAGATTTTATTTTGGAGGAAGCTCTTTATTCAGATACAATCACACACAGGTTATGTCTCTTCCTGGTCCAAATGCTCTTGCAGCAGAAAATTTAACACTAGAAAACAATGGAAACTTTGAATTATTCATAAGATGCTCTGATGCAAATGGAAATTCAAACACAGCAAACTTTGTCTTTAAATACTGTGTTGAAGACGGCCCTGACACAACTCCTCCTCTGATTGTCTCAACAAGTCTGTTAAATGGAATGCCTGTAGCATATAATCAGAGTTCTGTTAAGATGGATGTTTATATCAATGAACCAGCAGAGTGCAAGTGGAGCCCTCTCGACAGAAGCTACAAAGATATGGAAGAAACAATGTCCTGTTCTTCACAAGTTTCAGAAATGAATGCTCAGATGTTATATAAGTGCACAACAACTCTTACAGGAATAAAGGATAGACAGGAGAGTAAATTTTATTTCAGATGCAAGGACAATCCAGGAGCAGAAGAGGGAGAGAGAAATGTTAATACTCAATCATATATCTTTACATTATTAGGAACACAGCCATTAGTAATTGACTCTGTCGGACCTAATGGAACTATAAAAGATTCTACAGATACAGTAAAAATAACACTTACAGCAAAAACATCAGCAGGATATAAAGATGGAGAAGCAGCATGTTATTTCAGTGAGAGTGGAGATGAAGACACTTACACATTATTTTATAATACAAACTCTCACACACACTCTCAGGATTTATATTTAGTATCTGGAACTTATAACTACTTCATAAAATGCCTTGACCTTGGAGGAAATACAGATATTAAGGAAGTTAATTTCAAGGTTGAATCAGACCGCTCCTCTCCATCAGTTGCAAGAGTGTATTTTGAAGATAACAATCTAAAAATTGTAACAACAGAAAAAGGAGAGTGTGTTTATGATACTAAAAACTGCAATTATCAGTTCAAAGATGGAATTGCAATGACAGATGATGAGGAAATGCACTACACATCATGGAATACAGGAACAATCTTCTACATAAAATGCCAGGATGAATTTGAAAACCAGCCGCTTCCAAATGCGTGCACAATAATTGTAAGACCAAGTGATATCTACTCAGAAGTAAGCTCTTAGATTTTATTCTTTAATTTAGAAAGTTTCAATGCATAATCTGTAAGAATATATTTTACTTCTTTTGATAAATCATCTTTAGAACCTTTAGTAATTTCAATTATTTCACTAGCTAGTTTAAGAGAGTAATCAATAGCTCTCTCATCATATGTATTGATTCTCTTATCAACTAACTCCCTAAGCCTCATTGTTAAATTATTATTTTCATTTTCAGAAAAACCATCAAGAATACCATTAAGAGAGTAATTAGCCTCTTCTAATTCACTTTTAATATACTCTTCTGAAGCACCTGTTGTTTTTCTCTTTAAAAAATCAACTAAATCATATATTCCATAATTTTCCATACTCTCTCTGTCTGACTCACTTGAAGAATCATAAGCATTCACTAAGCTAGAATCAGAAAATCCGGCAATTTTTAACATATCTCTCTCTTTAAGTATTTTATAAAGTTTTGATTCTTTCTCAGAAATGCTTTCTAATCTCTTATCTTTATTAGGATATTTTTCAGTTATGTATCTTAAAATATCCTCACTAGACAAGTCATTGTAATTTACCATTTTATTAGTGAAAAAACCAGAGTAAGGCGGTTTATAAAGTTTTGTATATGTTACTATAATAAAGTGGTTATCTGACTTTAATATTTTGATATACTTTGTGTAAACAAGTAAGAGAGGGATATATTCAGATAGCCAAAGAAAAAAAAGACATATGCATATTTCTTGATTACAACTCTGATGAAATTATCACTCATAAAAAAGTTGTTGAAGCTATAGAAAAAAGATTATTCTCTTAATATAATCATAATTTTATTTTATTATCAGGAATGTTTTTTGAATGAACATCTAATCTTCCTTTTTGCAGGCAGTCAAAACATACATGAACTCCGCTATTATCTTTCACAACACCTGTATCATTGCACTTCGGACATTTTTCTTCACCCATGTCAACTCTAAAAAAACAGGGTTTATAAGGTTTAGTGTTTTAGAGAAGAATTATTGATTTATGCTGTTAATTTTTATTTCCATAATACTTCGCAATTTTGTAGAAAAGATAGGAAACAATAACTAACAACACAACTGAAAGTAATCCGTACTGGATTGAAGTCAGAAGATACATCCAGGTATCTTTAAAGACATACCCTATTAAAGCATAGCCTGCAGAATAAACAAGCTCCCCTAAAAATACTGCAACTGCAAATTTTTTAAAGTTTAGTTTTTCAAATCCACTCAGGTAATTCACAATAGTACAAGCTCCAGAAAACAAAAATCTGCTAAAAAATACAAAGATAAATTCATATTTCTTAAGAAGAGTATAAGTCTTTTTCTCATGTTTATTATACCATCTGAATCTCCCTAAATGTATTTTCACATCTTTTGAAAATCTTCTTGCCAAAAGATATGTCAGAATATCTCCCACTAAACTAGCAAAAAAAACTATAAATATAATTGTTAGTAAGCCATATATGTTGCTGCTAAATGATGCATAGGAAGTTATTAGAACTGTCATCCCAGGTATTATCACAAAAGATGAAGAAAAAATAATAATAAACAAGGCAGTAAAGCTATACACTCCCTTAAATAAAACAGATATATCAATCATGGTTTAACTTCACTATCTAACTTTTTTACAAGAAGATTACAATCAATCTTATTTTTCTTGCATATCTTTTCAAGAGGAGTTCTTAGATTAGAGTTTGTCTTGCTTATATTCAACTCCTTAAAGAGTTCATCTTCAGATATATTAAAATATGTTAACTACCACGGGCTAAAGCCCGTGGCGTATGTAGTCAAAAATCAAACAA
>JBBSXQ010000092.1:0-3814 GCA_038045725.1 Nanobdellota archaeon
ATCTAAAATTTTTTGTAGTTGTAGGGCATTATATGGGGGAAAAACAATCTCTTCTTCTGAAAGAGAACTTCTTACTCTTGGATCAATTTCATCTAAAAAAGTAAGATCATTACTTATTCCCACTAAACATATTTGTGTTTTTGAGAGTTCTGAATTTAATCTAGTAAGATTATATAAGAAGTCGCTTGATATTTTTTTAACAGCCTGATCAATCTCATCAAGAATAAGCACAATAAGTTGTTTTTCTGAATCAATAATCTCTATAAATTTATTATAAACCGATTCTGTTGGCAAACCTGTATTTGGAACCTCTCCTCCTAACTTTTTAATAAGTTCTGCGAGTATTCTATACTCTGTATCTGCAACTTTCTTAAGTTTACAGTTAAGATATTCTATTTTTAATTTTACTTTATCTTCCCTTACAACTCTTTTTAAAAGTTCTTCTTTTACATACTGAATAGAGAGTGTCTTTCCAGTCCCGGTTTTTCCGTAAAGAAAGAGATTACTTGTTTTTTCCCCTCTTAAAACAGGGGCTAAAACAGAAGCTATCATCTCAATTTGTTCGTCCCTATGGGGAATTTCATCTGGTTGATAATTATTCTGAAGGATAAGTTTATTTTTAAAAATAACATTTTTGTCGAAAGAATTAAATATACTATCTAAGTCTGAAACCATTTTATTTTTTCCCCTTATTTTATTTTTTTAAAATCTGTTTAATTTATTTAAATATTTATATCCTAATTTATCTATTTTTATGTGATTTTAGATAATTTTAAAAAGTATGTGTTTATTTAAACACACACGTCTATTTCGTGTGGAAAATTATTTATTAATAAAATTCCCAACGAAAAAATGTGAAATTATTATATAAATGATTATAACTACTAAAAAAGAAGAACACCTTTATTTCCTATGGAAATATTTCTTATTTTTATTATTTGAATTAGATTATTTTTGATAAATTTAAATAGTTCTTTAAGCTATATAATAATTATTTTTAAGTAAAATTATAATAAAAATTAGAAATTTAAGATAATATATATAATATAATATATATAATTTTATAAATATATAATATAAATAAAAAAAGAAAAAATTTCTTTTTAAATACTTCTACACGAAACTAAGGGGTGAGTCTGTATAATTTTCTTTAAAAAACACTTATAATTCAATAATCATGTCTTTTTTATGTCTTTCTATGAGATATTAAATCTATTTAGCTTCACAGAAAACTTTATAAATAATTTTTATCTACATTTCTTATGCAAGACAGCAAACACCCATACAGTGTTCTTCTAGGAAAGATGGTAGTAACTAAAGAAGGAAAAAGAATAGGGTTTGTTAAAGACATAACCTTTGAAACAAGATCTGGAGAGCTTATCAGCCTTGTTCTTAAAGACCCTACAATTTACACCAGAAGCCTTAATTTAGAAAAAACAAATACTGGAGAATTATTAATTCCATATAGTTCAATTATTGCTATAGGGGATTTCGTTGTGGTTTCTGAAGAAGACCTAATATAAATACTTTTAATAAGTAATACTTATACTGATAAGTCTAGAGGTTATTTAATATATCAAATAGTATGAACCCCATCCTACTAGTAAAAAAGACGATTAACAGGAAAATAGTAATAACTCTTACAAGAGAGTAAACTATCTTTCCAATTCATTAAATATTAATACAAATGTTTAAAAATACTTTTTTGATTAAAGTAGGATGAAACTAGTAGGTTTTAATTTCAATAAAATAAATGTAGAGAGGTATTCCGATAGATTAGAAGATATAAAAATAAACACTAATGTAGATATTATTGATATAAAGAACATCTCTAATGACATTTTAAAGACAAAAGAAGAGCTACTAATAACTAAATTTACTTTTAAAGTTGACTACTCACCTAATTTCGCTCAAATAGAGCTTTCTGGAACAATAATCTTCTCTCTTGACCCAAAAGATGCTAAACAAGTTCTTAAAGAGTGGGAATCTAAGAAAATCAATGAAAAATTCAAAATGGATTTATTTAGTGTTATTTTAAGGAAATCAAATATCAAATCACTAGAATTAGAAGAAGAGCTAAATCTTCCCCTACATATACCTTTATTTTCTTTAAAAAAGAAAGAAGATAAGTAATAAATTATCAAATATTTTAAATACTCTCTTAAAATATTATTCTAATGAGGATTTCAAATTCTAAAAAAGAGAAGATTTCAGAACAGATTCTTTTACTCTTATACTCTCAAACCCCCAAATCCCTATTTACATCATATATTGCAAAAGAGATAGCTAGAGATGAAGAGTTTACTAAAGATATTCTTATTGAGCTTAAAAACAAAAAACTCATTATAGGGATTAAAAAAAACCCTAAAGGAGTTGATTATAAAAAAAGGATAAGATGGAAACTGTCTGATGAAGCCTACCAAGCATATAAACAACACCAGATTAATTAAGGAATAGTTATATTCTTCTATCCTAAAGCTTTTATACTTCTCAACTCTATCTTTTAAATGGACAGTGTAAAAGAGGCATTTCAAAATGTTAAAAGAGATATTCTTTATTTAAAACAAGAATTAGTAAATTTAAGAGAAGATATTAATAAAACAAATAACAATCTTAAAGAGCTAGTTTTTATTACTGGAAAAATTGTCAGAGAGTTTGAAGATATTAAAAAAACACATAAAAATAATAAATTACATCCTATAAATATAAACTTACCCACTACAACACAAGAAGATAAAAACCAGTTAGACACTCCAAAAAACCCAACAGATAATAGTCCCTTTAACCCTTTAAAACCTAAAAAACAAGACTTTTCCACAGGAAATGAAGGGGTTCCAACAGACAGACAGACAAACCAACAGACAAACCAACAGACAAAAAACAAAGAGATAGATCATAATAATTCCCTAAATAATGCATTTGAAATTCTCAGTTCACTAGATAACTTGAAAAAAGAGATACGTCTTAAATTTAAAAGATTAACTAATCAGGAATTTTTAGTTTTTTCTACAATATACCAGCTCGACGAGGAACAAAAGAATATAGACTATAAATTACTCTCAGAAACTCTTAATCTGAGTGAGAGCTCTATAAGAGAGTATGTTGGCAAGCTAATTAAAAAAGGAATTCCCGTCGATAAACATAAGATTAACAATAAAAGCGTCCTAATATCTATCTCCCCTAATCTTAAAAAAATAACAACCCTCTCAACAATTCTCCAATTAAGAGAGATTTAACTTAAATTTCGTTCAACCGAATAATAAATATTTCTATTATTACACTCACTTTTCATCCTTAAAATACTAAATTTTATACTTTTAATCAGTATAACCTCTTCTTTTTATTTATTTTAAGTTTTAATATTTTTATCCCACTCTTTTTCTATGATTTAATACTCACTTTTTTCATTTTTTTTGATATTTTTTCTAATTTTAACCCTCACTTTTCGTTATTTTACCTCTATTTTTTCCTTATTTTTCATATTTCTCTTCCTTTTTGCCCTTATTAACCCTTACTTTACTCCTTTTTACTAATTTTTCTCTTAATTCTTCAGGTATATAGACTCTCTTTTTACCATTTTTCTCTATTACCTCTTCTACTAATCCCTCACTTTTCTGTTTTATTGAGTTTATCTGTCCCCTAATAGTTGATCTCTCTTTTCCTAACATTGCAGCTAGATCATCATAACTAAGTTTCATATCTGTGTTTAGTAGTACCCATAATATAGCTCTTTCAGTTGTTGAAAATTGATTAAAATTAGGTGTTTGAACACCTGTTTGAACACCTGTTTGAACAGCATAAACACCTGTCTGTT
>JBBSXQ010000093.1:0-1585 GCA_038045725.1 Nanobdellota archaeon
CCCAGGATTAAGTGCAGCATCTGTCTGAATGTAGATATTCATCCCATTTGGTCCTGTTCTATGAATTCCAGAAACAATCCCCTCAGAAACAGAGAATTGCAGACCAAGAGGATTTCCTATAGCAATTACTTTTTCACCTATCTGAAGATTATCTGAATCAGCCAGTGTTAAGCTATTATACTCTCCAGAAATTTTTAAGAGGGCAATATCTAAATTTCCATTATAACCTATTAAATTAGCATTAATTATTTTTTGTTCATTAGTTATTATTTTAATCTCTCTTCCACCAGAGAGAACATGTGCATTTGTGACAATATATCCACTATCTGTAATTATAAATCCTGTTCCCTGTCCAACATCTGTTCTTACTGTAACAACACCTGTAACAACATCCTCAATTATTCCAGAAAAGTCAGAACTTGTTGAAGCTTTTAACTCATTGAACTCCTGGTTTATAGTCCCAAATTTAGAATTTAGAGCTTTTACATCATCATTTGTTGTTATTAAACTTGTGGTTAATTCATTTAGTTTTGATTGTGTGTCCATCTGAAGTTCATCTATTTTATTATTAAGTTCATTATAGTTTAGATTCTGCCTTGTAAGAAGAATATTTAGTAGTATGCCTATAATTATTAATGATATTATCACTATTGCACTGATACCTCCAATTACAAATTTATGGTGTTTTTCTAAAACAATTCTATTTTGTTTTTCCACAGCCATAAACAAAAGTAGAAGATTAAGTATAAAAACTTATTTCCTCTATCTTTATTAGTAGGTTCGTAGTTCAACGGATAGAATGACAGGTTTCGGTGAGGAAGTTCGCGGAACAAATTTAGTCAATAAATCGCGAGCGAGCTTCGGAAAACCCTGTTGATGGGGGTTCGAATCCCTCCGAACCTATCTTTACCGAATATACAAATAATTATAAATTACTTTTTTGTTAGAAATATCAAATGAAAAAGCCCAGAACACTTTTTTCACTAGCATTTATATTTTCACTAGGAATGATCTCATTTGATAAAGTTGAACGATTAGTATATTCATATTATAATTCTGCAACTTATGTCTGCTGGAATTATACTATCCCAGATACAATTGAGGGTTTTCCTATTTCAGTCAAAGTTTGTGACATGAATGCAGATAACAACCCAGACAGTATAGAGTATTATTTAGAACAACCCCTGGGAATAAGCAAAAAAATAATTACATGTTCAAAAAAAGATATTCATAAACCTATTACAATAAAAGACTGTCTTATTGACAGAGATTTTCAGGAGTATCTTTACAAAAAAGAGAGAAAAGAAACAGAAGGGATAAATAAATGGGTTATTTAATCACTTCAATAACTTTTCTAAGATGATTTTTGCAGTATCAGAAATTTTAATTATGATTCTTTGATTTCTGAATACCCCAAAAATCACTTCAATAACTTTTCTAACACAACCTTTGCAGTTTTGAAATCAGCTCTCTTATCAGAGAGATTCATTACCTGCCCTATAAGAAAGTTAAGTGAATTTTGCTGTCCTGCTTTATAATCTTCTACTGCTTTGGGATTTTTCTTTATTGCCTCTCTTGCAAACTC
>JBBSXQ010000094.1:0-16433 GCA_038045725.1 Nanobdellota archaeon
AAGCAATAATGTAGACTCAAAAAATGTGAGATTTACAATAAACACAACTGCTGCTCCAACAATAAATATAAATTCAGTTCATATAGGGCTTTCTGGAATGAATTGTTTAACTTCTTCATACATCTTTAGAAGTTTAACACTTTATCAACAGGCAACTAATAGTTTTACAACTTCAAGTTATACTGGAGATTCTGGTTTTTTTGAGAAATCCACAACTACTTCAAATACTGTGACAGAAGATACAAACACAATAAATTCTCCTTCAGGAGGAGGTTTTTTTAATTATACAATTAGTGATAAACAATTTCAAGAAGGTTATACAAAACAACTAGGGGAAAACTGGAAAATTAGCTTTAATATTAATGGTGATTTTCATTCATTAATTGTGAATGATATAACCAAATCAACTGTTAATTTGATTATTTCTTCTGAGCCACAAAAAACAACTCTTGTTGTAGGGGATGAGAGAAAATTTGAATTAAACAGCGATAATTTTTATGATTTATATATCAAGTTAAATTCAATTGAAAATAAAAAAGCAAATTTGACAATTCAGTTAGTTCACGAGGAGATAAGTCCCGAGACTATTAAAAAAGAGGAAAAGAATGAAGAAGCTGCTGAAAAGATTTATAATGAAGAGAATAAAATTAAAAAAGTAATAGAATTTTTAATTATTGTAGTTATCTTAATTTTATTTATAATTGTTATTATCAAAAAAAGAAATAAAAGGAGAATGTTATTAGGATATTAATTTAAGGAATATATAATCTTTTTGGTTGAGATGAGGATAAAAACATTTACCTTCTCATAAACTCATAGATGGATACAGTTATTAACTAAGAAATTTAAAATTAAACAAAATTATCTGCTATTAACTTTGTCTGCTGAAATTAATATTGGCTTTTGATTAATTCATTTCAAATTCATTATATATTCTTTTAATCTTGTATGAAAGGATGTTGTAAAATGCTTTTCTAAATCTTCTGGCTTAACCCATTTTAGTTCAATCATATCTCCACCAGCTTTTTCCTTACCCTTAAAAACTTCACATAAAAAGTAGACAAGTATTAAATCTTTTTTCTCAGGAGATGTTTCTATAAATATTGTTCCAAGATTTTTTACTTCACACCCCGTCTTTAATTTTATTTTTTCCTTAAGAGTTTTATCTATTCCTTTATTATGGTCTAACTTGCCCCCTGGAAAATACCAGGTAAGATTAGAAATATAAGGATCATTCTCTCTTTTTCCGATAAGAATTTTTTTTGTTTTAGTGTCAAAAATAACTCCAATTAGAGCAATATTAAATCCATCCATTTTTTAGATATATTCTCCTTTGTTTTTCATATATATAAGCATTTTTTTTCATTTTTAAGACTTGTGTATTACTGATTATTTCTCTTTAACACTAAAATCTAATTTGTTTTTTTTAGCTCTCTCTTCAATTTTCACAATCATAGTTCTAAGATAATTATCTGCTAATTTAGGGTCATTGGATTCTTTTTGAATAACATATCTTCCAGCAGAGAGGTATTTTACACTTCCCTCTTCAGCATCTTTAAATACATCTTTTATTAACTCTAATCCGTTAGATTCTAAGGTTGTAAGATGTATCTCTTTTTTTATAATAACTTTTTTTTGTTTCTGAGCCATTAAAATATCAATAATTCTTTTAGAGTTGTCTTTTCCAGCGAGTTTTTCCAATTTTTCCGGGTTTTCTTTAGTTTTCTCAAGGAATTCGTAAACTTTTCCTGTCTTAAGAATTTCTTTTATAATCTCTTCTGATTTCTGACCAAGAATGCCTTTTAGAATACTTATGCAATTTTTTTCCTGTTCATACTCCTGTTTTATCTCTTTCTGGTCTTTCTGAGTTACTCTCCTTAGGCTTAGATGTATATTTCCTGATTTGTCTATATTCAGTATCTTGCAGACTATTTTCTTTTTTGGAACAACATAATCTCTGATATTTCTTATTCTTCCAGGAGCAATCTCGCTTAGAATTATACTTCCTTCACCATCTCCATCTATTTTTACAAAAACCACTGTTCCAACTATTCTATCAACAGTACACATTACTATCCCTCCTTCTTCTAAATCCATAAATATAGGATAAAAACTGTGTTTTTAAGAGTTTCTAAACACTATTAGTTAATTAGAAATATCCTTACTCTTTAAAGTCACTACCTCTATTTCAAGATTCTTCTTAAGCAGATTAATAAACTCATTTTCTTTTTCCTTTTTGATAATTCCCCCTGCAGCATTCTCGTGGCCACCAACCTCTCCGCCAGTAATACTTATTACTTTATTTAATATCTCTCTAACATTTCTCCCACTTTTTCCAACACCTCTTGCAGATATTTTTATGAACTCATCATAATAAGCCATAGAGATTATTACTGTTCCATGCTTATACAGGTTTGATCTTGAAAGTATGCTTGTTATGGTTCCTATAAGAGTATCTTTTATTCTTTCCTTAGCATTAATTATAACAAAACCTTCTCCAGGTATTTTTTCTATTTCAGATGATGTTTTCAGTGCAGAGATAATATGCTGTTTGTATTTAACATATATTGCTTCTGCTTTTTTCTTTACTTTTGGAATTTCCATGCAGAGCTGAATTGCAGTATCAGTCTCTTTAAGTCTTGAACAGGCATTAATCATAGCACTTATCTCTCTAGCATCTTCTATTTTGTTAAAGAATTTTATAAGAAAGATATCTCCAACTATTTCATCTGTTTTATGTTTTGTATTTTTTAGTAATACAGATGTTATGAGCTTAGTCATTTCTGTTTCTTCGAGCTCTAGTAATGTTTTGTACTTCCCATTCACAGGACTTAATCCTGCCTCTTTTAACAGTGAAAAAACTCCTTCTGTATTTCCTGTTACATCCGGGATATAAGGATTAGAACAAAATTCAAGAACCCTGTTTAAAGGTCTTGTGGAGGGATAGATAATAAGTCCTCTTTTTTTCTGAATATCTCCATCTTTTAGGATTGTATTACTCAAGAAATTTATCTCTTTTTCAAGTGTATCCCCTATCATTCCTAAGATAGCTAATTTTGCTAATTCTTTATTTTCAGAATTTATTTTTTTACAGAATAAATATGTTAGGCACGAACTGCTTACTTTGTATTTTCCGTGAAGTTCAGGATTTATTACATTAATTCCTTTAGGTATATCCTGAACTATTTCATGATGATCAATTACAAAGACATCAGTTAATTTTGCTTTTTCAATATAATTCATACTTCCAGAGGATAAATCAAGAAACATAACTACTTTATCTCTAGGAATTCCCATTATTGTAATTTCATCAAGACTTTTAACAATTTTTAGAGAGAACCTAGCATCTAATTTTTTAAGTGCCTGTATCATTATTACAGCAGAAGTAATTCCATCAGTATCAAAATGACTTATTATATAAATCTCTTTATTTTTTATACTCTCAAGAAACTTTTCAGCTATATCTTCAATACTTTTCTCTAAAGAATTTTGTTCAATCATTAATTTAACCTCTTTTAATTCAATACTATTAACTACCCTGCAGTTTGCTGTGACTGGGATTTTTTATTGTACTTTGTGATATCTCTCAAGTGTTCTTAGCTGAGAAAATATCCTGTCTTTCTCTCTCATAGCTCTTTTATCATGCTTGTTGGTTTCACAGTGCTTTTTTAAGACTTCAAGTTTGTCTGTAACATTTTTTATGTCTGGTTGAGTATATGCCTTTTTCTCTTTTAATATGAGAGATATTTTTTTATCATACTCTTTTGAGTGTATTCCTTGCCTTCGAAGTGTTTCCCCAATCTTTTCAGAGGTAACTCCTTTTTCAGCTAGCTCTAAGACTTTACTTTCAAATTCAGACTGAGATAGTTTTTTTAAAGATTCTTTTTTTAACTCTTCGCTAGTCTGTTCTTTCATTGTTTTTTCTTTTGTTTTCTTTGGCATTTTAATAAGTTGTTAATTTTGTTTTTAAATCTTGTGTTATATATTTATTAATCTCTTGATTACTACTCAAAATCAAAAAGTCTTTAATTATCTGTTTAGACTTTTGGATTCCAAGATTCAAAGCATCTATCAAGAATCTTAGAATTACAATTTTAGTAGGGTTTTTAAATGTATATTAATTAATTATGTAATGGGAAAGGTGATAGGCATTGTAAGTCTAAAAGGGGGTGTTGGAAAAACTTCTGTTGTCTCTTCATTAGGGGCTGCAATTGCAGATCTTGGGAAGAAAGTCTTGCTTGTTGATGGGAATCTATCAGCTCCAAATTTAGGATTGCATTTTAATATTGTAAATCCAGAAGCAACACTTCATCATGTTTTTGACAGAAGTGTAAATATCAGAAAAACAATACATGAATTAGAAAAATTTGATTTAATTCCTGCTTCTCTGTCATACAAAGGAAATATTAATCCTCTGAAATTAAAAGATAATATCTCTCAGCTAAAGAGAGAGTATGATATTATACTTATTGATTCATCTCCTACTTTAAATGATGAGACTTTAGCAGTTATGCTTGCCTCTGATGCTGTAATTGTTGTTACAACTCCTGATATTCCAACGCTAAGTACAACTATAAAAGCAATAAAACTCGCAAAGCAAAGAGGAACACCTATATACGGGCTTATTCTCAATAAAATTCATAATAAAGACTTTGAATTAAGCATAGGCGATATTGAAAGGACATCAAATGTTCCAGTACTTGCAATTATCCCTCATGATGTTAATGTTCTTAGATCTTTATCCGAGTTTAAACCCTATTCAACTTACAAACCAAAGTCTGATGGAAGTATTGAGTTTAAGAAACTTGCCTCAACCCTTTTAGGGGAGAGATATTCTCAAAGAAAATTTAAGGATTTTTTCTACAACTCTACTCCAAAAAGGTCAGAGATAAACAGAGAAATATTCTATGACAGGATTTTTGGTTAAGTAAATTGAAATTACGCTCTTTCGTTGTGATAAGATATAACTTGTTAATCATAAAACATCATTATTCACAGATAGCTTATTTCTAACTTATTTTTTATTTTAATTACTATATCCATCTACGAATTTATGAGAAGGTATTTTTTGTCAGTTATCTTTTAGAAACCCTTATAAATAATACAAAAGTTTTCTTACTAGAGCCCCATCGTATAGTGGTCAAGTATCCATCCCTTTGGTCAGGCTAGTTCGTGAGTAAAGACTCATTTATATCGAGCGAGTTTGGGAGATAGGATGTGACGCAGGTTCGAATCCTGCTGGGGCTATTTTTGATTTGAACCTGTTATAGTTCTATATAAATCTTTAAAAAATAATATTTGTATATTTTTCATATGCCTGAATTAGAAAGAAATTTGCTTGGGTTTATTGGAAGAGAACTTCATGAGCTAGCCTGGTCTTGTGATTATCCAATTAACCCACATATTTCTTTGTGGTGTTTTATACAGTCATTTAAAGATAATCATTTTGACTTAAAAGTTAATGATAAAAAGAGAGAGGTTGAATTAGAGTCATTATTTCATCTTAAAGATGGAGATATCAGATTTTTAAAAACAACTATCTCTTATGAAGATATTTTATCTGGCTGGAAAAATCATCCAAAATATTCTCCACAATCTTTTTATGATTCAATTTATCTTGTTTATAATAATCTTGAAGAATTATTCTTAAACAAGGATTCTTATGAAGAGGTGCAAAACTGGTTTTTAAAAAGAAGCACAGAGACAAAAGAGATAAGAAAAACTATGGAAGAATATCTTTTACCTTATTTTACAGAACATCATGAGCATATGTTAATTCCTTTATCTGGAAAAATACCTGAACTAAAAGAACCAGTTATATTTAAGAGAGTTATAGATAATTTTCCAATGGAGGTATTTAGAAAATCTATTTTAAATTCCTCTCTGAATAATTGCTCTGTAGGTCCGTGCGCTGAGGAGATTCCAAGACTTGATTTAGATAAGGATTTGAATATTAACAAGTATTATCCTAGTGAATCTGCAATGACTGATTATTTTTTTGGAAGATATTTATTTGAACTCTCAAAAGAGAAAGGATATAAATTATGGCATAATTCAAAAGATAATTTAAGAGATATAATTATTAGTAGACAGAAAGCTTTTATGAGGGGAAGTCTTTTGAAGTGGGGAGATTAATGCTTATACCTTCTTCTTTTTTCCACACTGTCTAACTGCTGTAAAATTTTTTTAGAATCTTTAGAATTTTTATATCCTTTAATAAACTCTGAGAATAAAACTTCCCAATTTTTAAAATGCCTTGCTTCAAGAGCCTGCTTTAGAAGATGAATATCAACTGCTTTATCCTCTATTCTATTGCTTATAAAACCAAGCCCAAAGTCAATGAAATAAACTTTCAAATTGCTACTCACTTTGTTCGTAGATTGATGTGAAATAGTTAATAAAGAACTATCTGATTTATTTATTATATTAATTGTTTCGTTATTAATTAGGGTTTTATTTATCTGCGAAGCAGGATTTTTTTTAACTAAAATCATATTGCTCGTTGTTAAATCACCATGAATTATGTTGATATCATGGAGTTTTGCAGTATCCTGCCCAATCTGTCTGAGTATTTGCTTTTGTTTTGGAAGCTGGAGAGTATTAAGGTGCTCTGAGAGTTTTTTGCCGTTAATATACTGAAGTTTGAATAGGTATTTACTATTAACATTTTCACTATCTAAAACCTGAGGAGTATTTATTATATTATTAGCTTTAATCAGTAACTTCATTTCACTCTTTGTTCTTTGCTTTCGTATTTTCTCATCAAGTTCAGGAATTCTGTAGGACTTTTTTACTCTGTCTTTTAAAATTATGTTTTTATTTTTATCAAGAAATATTTTTGCTTCTGCTCCCTGGGAGATTAGTTTTAATTTTTGAGGCATTTTTTCAAAACCTCATCTTTTTTCCCTTCATAAACTTCTTTGCAAGTTTAATCATCTGTTTCTGGTTCATTGGCTTTTCAGGATCAAAACTTGACTGAGATTTTATCATTTCATTAAGCATTTTATACTGCTTTAATAAGGATTTTATCTCGCTGTTGTTTACTCCAGCACCTTTTGCAACTCTTGTAATTCTTGAGTGCTCTTTTTCAAAAATATCTGGATTTTCTACTTCTTCTTTTGTCATTGATTTTATAATATGCTCCCATTTTGCTATTTTTTCCTGCTGACTCTCCATTAATCCTTCAGGAATCTTTGCATTTCCTAAACCAGGAATCATTGATTTTATCTTATCAAAACCTCCGAGAGAGCCCATTGATTTTACCTGCTCAACAACATCATCCAGTGAAAGTTTTCCCTCTTCTAATTTTTTTTGAATTGCTTTTTGCTCATCCTCATTTGTTACTGACTTTACTTTTTCTATTAAAGCCTGCAAATCACCCATTCCCAGAAGACGGGATAAAAAAGAAGATGGATTAAACTCCTCAATATCATTTATTTTTTCTCCTGTTGTTATAAAATAAACACCTGCATCTGTCTCTGCGCAGGCAGTCAGAGCACCACCTCCTTTGGCAGTTGAGTCCATTCTTGTTATTATAACTCCTGAAATATCCACTGCCTCTTTAAATTCCTGAGCTTGTTTTTTAGCTGCCTGTCCAATGTCTGCAGGCATTATTAGAATAATTTCTGTTGGTTTTATATCTTTATTCAGAGCTTTTATCTCTTTTATTAGTTCACTATCTAGAGTATGTCTTCCTGCAGTATCTATTAAAATTAAGTTATAATCTTTAAGCCCTTTTTCAAATTTCTTCCATGTTTTTAGTGCACTGCTTTCATAAAAATCAACAAAATAATTTAACTTGTTTTTTTCAGCAAGCTGTTTTAACTGCTCTTTTGCTGCAGGACGGTGAACATCCAAACCTATAAGAGCAACCTTATTTCCTCTTTTTGCATAATAATTCCCGAGTTTTGCTATTGTTGTTGTTTTTCCTGCTCCATACAATCCTATAAGCATTATTCTATTTTGATTTTTCTGGAGTTTTAGCTGTTTATACTCTCCAAGAATCTTTAAAAGTTCGTCATTAAGAATCTTGATTAGGTGCTCTTTCTTTTCTATACCACTTACTCTTTCATCAAATGCTGCTTTTCTAAGCTTGTCTGATAAATCTTTAACTAGAACTACATTTACATCTGCTTCAATCAGTGCTCTTTGGAGGTCTTTTATAATAGAATCAACAAGGTTTTTGTCAAGAAAGATAGCATTAGCTATCTTGTTTGTTGCTTTTTTCAGAACTTCTCCTAGCTTTTCTAACATTTTAAAATTTTTTGTCTGTTTTGTTTAAATTTTGAAATGTTCAGGAATGAGGTTTATAATCATTCTTGACATAGAAGAAATAGTAGAATAAAGGTTAATAAATTTGTGGTTTTACCTCTTCTTATAGATATTGTCGTGATGGTCAAAATCTAGAAACTTAATTTTGTTTTCTTGTTTGATAAAAGAAAATACTAAAACAAAATGTCCTACCTAAACTCTTTTTTTATCATTTAAGTCATATCTCAGATTTTTATAGTGCTCAACATCAGGAAAGTTTATTATCTCTTCAATTTTCTTTAAAACTTGTTCATAAAGAGATTTATCTTTTTTTGAAAGTTTATTGAGAATTTTCTGCAGATAGGGAATCACCTCATAAAGATACATTTTACTCCCCAATTATTCTTCTTAATTCAGCGATGTTCTTAAAGCTTATTCCTTTTTCTTTTTCTAGTTTTTGTAATTTTTTAATGTATTCCGGCCTTAATTCAGGCTCGAGAAAATTTTCTTCATAAGTATGAGTTATAACTGCAACTGCCTCGCTTTTATTTTTTAATCCGAACTTAGCTTTCACTATATTTAGAATCCTATCTTCCCTTTCCCCTATATTTATTATGTTTTGAACCATTTTATTATGTTTTATTATTTTAAGTTATTATTTATAACAACTCATTATATTTAAATGTTTTGGTTTATTTTTTAGGATTTATCATTAAAATTTTGATTGATTTAACCTTATTTACTTAGAATAAATGTCGTATAAGGGTCTTTTTCTGAAGCAGTTCTAAATTCATACTTTTTGAACTCATATCCATACTTGTTTAATCTTTGGTATCTAAAATTTTCAGGGTTTCCAATTTTATTATGAGAAAAGCTTATTTCTTCAAATATTCCATTATCTCTCTTTGTAATAACTGCCCAATTCCCAAAATGCATGAAGATTCCAGATTCAATAATTTTTCCAATATCCATAATAATTTACAACTCTTTTATTTTATAAAGATTATTGTGGTAATTATATAATTAGAGTTCTCAAAAAATTCTTTTTGTTAAACAACTCTTCCAAATTCTACCTATTTTCCATTAGAGAGTAATATTTTTCTTATAATTTTATTTTTGGCTTTAACATAAATTCATTAAGAGTTGTCTTATACTCACTCATAACTTTTGTGAAGATTTCACCTGAAATATCCTCTGACCATCTTGCAAAGAGTATTATTTCATTACTTTTTATCTCTCCTATTAGAGAGTTAAGGACACTTATTCTCGTATCCTCTCCAGGATTTTTATAGTTATTTGGGAAGATACTTACTGGAGAGATTAATCCTTTAAGAGACTTACTTCTAATATTACTTATCGTGATGTTTGGGTTATTTGGAGAGTATATCAATCCTTTATTCTTTCCAATACAATGATTATCCATAAAATATTCAGTATCCAGGACAGACACAGATGGATGTTCAGAAAATGTTAACTGGTGATTTAGATAAACTTTTTCTAATTTACTGCATAATTTTTGTTTTATTTCAGATTCATTAAGTCTATCAACTGCAAATTCCTGAAACTCTCCTAATTTTTCCCACTCAAACTTAAAAAAAGGAATTTGTACAGAATATGTTATCCAGTTGACACTACTAAAATTAAAATAGCTACCTGAATTTATTTTTATTTTATTCATCTTTAATTTACTTAAGAAGATTATTTATTTATAAATTTAGTGGTCATAACTATCCCAAAATTTATTTTTGTTCATAAAGATTTACTTATTAGGTTGTATATTGTTAATTGATTTTATTTAAATTCAAAACCTTTTTTGTTTATCTCGTTTTTTTTCCCAAGCAATTCTTTCATATTATTTATTATTGAATCTTCAATAAAATAGCTTGCTTCTTCTAATACTAAGAGATAATCTTCTGGTGGAAGAATATTCATAAGCTCAATTAAACTAAAATTATCTAAAAAATCTTTTAATACTTTTTGCAGCTCTTTTTTATTGATTGTTAATGTAAAAAGTTTCTCACAAATTAAGAAATCTAGAGAATTAAAGAATTTTATGAATTTATCAACTTGTTGAGTAGTAGCATTAGATAGAAAATGCATAGTTATTTGATTAAACAAAATCTCGTGCTTTTCATGAACATTTAGTTTTATAATTTTTATTAGGTTTTCTTTATCTAAAGTATCTTTTCTTATTGCTTTTCCTAGTTGTCTTGCATATATTTTATAATTTTGAAGTATGAATCCCATGCCCCAACCACAAGGAGTTGTCCAGCAAGCAGCATCTCCTATGAATGCTACCCTATCTTCAGCTATTTTTTGAGATAAACCTCCTGAAGGATACCATCCATATTTCCACTCATTTACATTAACATCATGGAAGTTTTTAGTTGTTTTTTCTTTTCTAAGCAATCTTACAAATTCTTCCTTCATTTTTTTGTAAGGAACTTTACTTTTCTTAAGATATAAAATAAGTGGAAAAGAAGTTCTTTCATCTAAAATTTCATATTCAAAAATAGGTCTTCCTTTTGCAAGAGGAGTACTTTTACTATTATTTGTACTCTTAAAAGTAGCCCAGAGCATATAATCTCCAATTTTCATATTCTTAATTTTTCTTGGATGTTCTGCAAGACAGCCAAAAATAGACCACCAGTATAAATCTTTATCATTTTTCTTATACTTTTTTAATATTTTAGAATTATGTCCTGAAGCATCTATTAGTAATTTACAATTAAAATTTCCTAAAGATGTTTTTACTAATATTAATTTTTTGGTTAATTCATGACTTTTATAAGAACATTTAAGCAGAATTTTAGATTCATTTTTTGTAATTACATCTCCCCAATAATCTAAAAGCTCTTTTTCTTTTATGAAAGAGTATCCTTGTTTTAAATTAGTTTTCCAAGTATTTTTTTTCCCAGTGAAAGTATTAGTTAACATTCTTTTTATATCTCCATACATAAATTTTTTAAGATCTTTGTTATTTTCATAAGTAAATTTTGGAACAAACCAACTTTTAGTAGTATGATTAACTTTAGTTTTTTTATCAAGAACTAAAATTTTATGTTTTTTAGATAATTCAGAACCAACACTTAATCCTGCAGGACCTGCACCAATTATGATTGCATCATAAACCTCTCTTTTCATTTTACAACCCCAATCTCTCGATAAACTTCCTCTTGTCAAAAGGCTCTATAGCATCATATTCCTGTCCTGTTCCGAGATATAAAATTGGTTTTTTTGTGACATAACCAAGTGAGAGAGCTGTTCCACCTTTTTCATCAATATCTGCCTTTGTTAAAATTATTCCATCAATTCCAACATGTTCATCAAAACCCCTTACCTGTTCTATTGCATCATTTCCAGTTATACTCTCTCCGATAAAGACATTTATATCTGGCTTACAAATCTTTACTATCTTTTCCATTTCTCTTAGAAGATTTTTTGCAGTGTGCATTCTTCCCGCTGTATCAATAAGAACACACTTAATGTGATTTTTCTTAGCATAGTTTATTGCATCAAACCCGACAGATGCTGGGTCAGCTCCATAGTCGCTTGCAATAACTTTAATTTTTAACCTTTCACCGTGCTTTTTTATCTGCTCAATTGATGCAGCTCTAAAAGTATCTCCGGCCGCCATTACACAAGAAACTTTATTTTTCTTTAAAAAATCAGCAATTTTGGCAATTGTTGTTGTTTTTCCTGTTCCGTTTATTCCGCAGAATAAAATTACAAAAGGTTCTTTTTTCTCATTTATTTTTTTAAGAATATCAAAAGGTTCTATAAGAATTTTTTCTATTATCTCTCTAAATGATTTCTTTATCTCACTTTCTATATCTTTTTTAAGCATGTCTCTTCCAACAATTTTTTCTTTGAGCTCTTTTATTATTTTTTCAGTTACTTCAAGAGCAACATTGTTTTCAAGGAGAAGCATTTCAAGCTCATCTGAATATGCCTCAAACTCTTTTTCAGAAATTTTTACTTTAATTATTTTAGAAGTTATTCTGCTGAAAAATCCACTTTTTCTCTCCTCTTCTACTTCAATTTTTTTTATCTCTTCCTCTATTTCTTCTGGTCTTGGGATAGGGCGAACATCATCTCCCCTCTCTTTTTTTATCTCTTCAATTATATGATCACTAATCTTTCTCTCCTCTTTTACCTCTTCACTGGTTTTCTTTATTTTCTCTTTTTCTCTTTTTCTCTCCTCTTTTATTTTTTTTGGTTTTCCAACTGTTTCCTCTTGTTTTTCTTTTTCTTCTGTTAGGTTTTTCGCCCAGTTTTTCAGTTTTTCTTTTAATTTTCCAAACATATTTTTTCTAGTTTTAGGATATTTATAATGCTTTCCTAAGCATCTATAAATGCTGTTAATAGGAGAAAACAAAAACTGCTCATTTAATTCACAGATAACTATAATTTATTAATCCTAAACACCAGATTTAGATTACTATATTTCTAGTGATGTATTGATTGATAATGTACTTAACAATTTGATTATTAACAATACCTTTAAATTATACTCTTTCTTGTTTAAAATATGAGGAGTATAAAATCACTTGATTATCTCGGAAATATTGCAATTATTAGTTTTTATGATTCTGTTAGCAAGAAAAATAAACTAAAATTTGCTAAATCTATTCTGAGAAAACAAAAACAAATTAAAACTGTTCTTGAGAAAAAAGGAAAGATTAAAGGAAGGCTTAGAAAAATATCAACAATACATCTTCTGGGAGAGAGAACAAAAGAAGTTTTATACAGAGAAAATAACTGTGTTTTTAGGTTTAATATTGATTCAACTTATTTTTCTCCAATATTAAGCAATGAGAGAAAGGAAATTTCAGAGAGCATTAAGAAAAATGATGTTGTCTTAGTAATGTTTGCAGGAGTTGGTCCTTTTTCAATTGTCCTGGCAAAACACTCTCTAGCAAAAAAAGTGTTTTCAAATGAGATAAACAGAGAGGCAAATAAGTATATGAAATTAAATATAGAACTTAATAAACTTAAGGAGAGAGTTGAGATTCTTCCAGGAGATATCAAAAGGATAGCAAAAAAACTTTCTAAATTAGTGAAATTTAATGTTATTATAATGCCACGACCGCAATTAAGAGAGAGTTTTTTAAAAGAAGCGTTTATATTATCTAAAAAAGATACAAAAATCTACTATTATGACTTTTGCAAAATAGAAGATACTGGGAAGATAAAAGAAAAAATAGTTAGTGAAGCAAAGAAATGCAGAAAAAAGATAAAAATAATTAGCATAAAACACGCAGGAGAGATTGCTCCTTATAAAATAAGAGTAAGAGTTGATTTTAAAGTTATAAATTAGATTTTTACTTAATAAAAGATATCTGGTGAGTTTTAATATCAGCACTTATACCTAGAATTTTTTCTTTTTCCATAATTTTTTCTATTAATTTTTTGCTAAATATCTCTCTCTCATTTATTTTTGGTTGACCTATTTTTATCATAAATGTCTTTTTATTTCTCGCAATCTCTATTAATTTCTCTGTTAGATCGTGACAGTAACCTCTACCTTGATAATCTTTTTTAATAGTATAATCAAATATTTTCCATGATATACTTCCAGAATTTATATGTTTTTGAAAAGTTATATTTCCAATAATATCTCCTTTTTTATAGCCGATTAACATATCATAATTTTCTTCTTTAAATCGTGAGAGATTCTGAGTAATTATTTCAGGTGTTGCTATTCTTAACTGACCAATTTTTTTGGCAAACTCTCCCTCTGCATTACAATTTCGTATAGCATTCACTACATAGATTTCTTCTTTAGATTGAGGTATCCAAAGATTATCCTCAAAAAATAATTTTGTACTTATATCCATGCTATCTATCTATCTATCTATCTTTACTCTTTTAAATCTTTTTAGAAGGTTGAATAGAACTAGGAGCCTCTCCTCCGTGCCAGGTAAATCTTGGCCTTACCCTCATAGGATATATTCTTTCAGAGTTATCATCAAGAATTATTGCAGAACCTTTTAGACTTGGAAGATCATCCATTTGTTTTTTTATACCTTCAAGAATATAACTCTGCATTATATAATTTAGAGATTCAATATCTGCCTGAGAGGTTACTCTGTGAGATATTACTATGTCTGATTGAGTCATGACATCTCTGTGAATCTGCCCTGGCTGTTGTGTTGCAAGAACAAGAGATATTCCTGGCTGCCTTCCCTCTCTTAATAATTGGATAAGTGCATCTGTTGCAAGAGTTTTTCCATTTAGCGGAAGAAACTCATGCCCTTCATCAATAAATAGCCATACTAGAGGATTTTCTTTTTTTACTTTTGATGAGGTAAAATCAAGACCTTTTGAGACACTCTCTACTTCCTCTTTTTTTCTTGCATCTACTCTTTCATTAAAAATTTTTCTTGATATTAAACTTATTACAAGAGCTCTTATATTAAATGCTCCGACAGAGTTGTACACACTCAGATCCAGCACTGTTGTCTTTCCAGGAGAGACTAAATCTCTTATTTTTGTTGCCTGAATTTTTTTATCTGAAAAGACACCCCATGTTTTTGAGGCATTAAACAAACCAGATGCTGCATTTTTAACTTCTGATTGTGTTTTTTCATCAGATTCTATGTTTTGAATTATATCATCAAGTCCAAAATTTCCTTCTTTTTTAAGAGAAGATATAACTCTTTCAATAAGAACAGAGACAGGATTTACAAGATCTAACCCAAAAGTTAAAACCCAGTCTTCAGAATTAAGCTCACTGACATCAAGGGCAAATTTTTCATCTGCAGGAACTCCTTTTTTTATATAAGAGTCATAATGCCCGAAAGGAACAAAGATATTTACAGGAAGATTTTTTGCTTTTAATTTCCACTCTCTTAAAAGATCCCTATCTTTTTCATTAGGATATTTCATTGTCCAGTAAACCCCCATTGTATCAAAGATTAGTGATGCAATATTCTGGCTGATTTCTTTTGGGAGATTTGAGAGTTCCTCTGCAATAACTCCTAAAGTGTAGGATTTTCCAGAACCTCTTTTTCCAGCAACTAGTATGACATGGGTTTTTGCAATATCCATGAAAATATTATTGCTTAGTGAGACATACTGCCCCATCTTAACATAACTTCTTCCAAGAGAGATTAATCCTCTGTCTCCAAACTCTTTTTTTTCACTCTCATTTCTTCCGATGATTATGTCATATGGCATTTAAGACAACCTCTTGTTTTTTTGAGCCATGTTTGTTATAAGACTTTGTTGGTTTTTATATTTTTAGAAAGATTATTATTAACCATATTCGAACCCACCAAAATCTTTTTAAAGGAGATATCCTAAGTGTTTTAATGGAAAATGAGGATAAAAAAGAAAAGCATAAGATAGAGCATAAAAAAGAGAGTCATGAAGAAACAAAACATTCTAAACAAATTACACTGACAGATAAACTTAGAGAGAATCCATGGATACTGTCAACTCTTGTTTTAGGAGTTATCTCCTTAATTCTTATTATTGCAACTTTTGGAGGAGTTGGAACAGGTTCTGTTTCAAAAGATGAAGCAGGAAAAATAGTTCTTGACTTAGCAAAAGCACAGATTAGTGATGCTGAATTAGTTAAGGTTGGAGAAAATAGCGGATTATACGAAGTAACTCTTTTATTAAACCAGAGAGAAGTTCCTGTTTTTTTAACTTCTGATGGAAAAAACCTTGTTGGAGGATTAACTCCTATATCTTCTATAAATCCTCAAGATAAAAATACTGATACTAACAAGCCTACAGAGATTCCTAAAACAGACAAGCCAAAAGCTGAGTTATTTATAATGACTCACTGTCCGTATGGAACTCAGGCAGAAAAAGGATTAATTCCTGTTATTAAGGCTTTAGGAAGCAGTGCAGATATTAAGATTAGATTTGTTCACTACTTTATGCATGGAGATAAAGAGGAAGCAGAAACTTATAATCAGGTATGCATTAGAGAGGAACAAGCAACAAAATATATTGACTACTTATCTTGTTTCTTAGAAGATTCAGACAGCACAAGATGCCTTGACAAGACAAAGATAGACAAGACAAAGTTAAACACATGCTTAAAAGACAAGGCTAAAACTTATTATGAGGCAGATAAAATTCTAAGCAATAGTTATGGGGTTCAGGGAAGTCCTACTTTGATAATAAACGGAGCTCAGTCATCAGCAGGAAGAAGCTCTTCAAGCTAT
>JBBSXQ010000095.1:0-2578 GCA_038045725.1 Nanobdellota archaeon
ACTCTTTCTTGCCCACAATCAATTAGATTGCCAAAATAAGTATCAGTATACAATAAATCTCCTTCTCTAATAGAATAAGTTTTCCCACCATCTTTTGTTTTTTTTGGTTTAGAATCTAATGATGCATAAGCTTGTTTTTTTGCGTATGCTATAAAATCAATTATTTCTTTCTTCATCCAAACATCTCCATTGCAAGTTTAATTCTTGATCTTGGATCTAAAGTTCTTCCAAGAGGAGCATCTGATATTCCTGTCTGTCCTGCATAACTTGCAAGCTCAAAAAGAGTTATTCCTAAAAGTTTTGATGTTTTCTCCATTGAGATACCGTGCTCGTATATTCTTGAAGCTTTGTTTATGCTTGCTCTTCTGAAAACATCCTGAATATATTTTCTAATTCTTCCAGAAACAGTATTAATCTCCTTTCTAATAATTTCAATATTTTTCTTTAAGCCATCATTATCATTTCTTTCAATAGAATTTATTGAGTTACTTATTGAAGAGACAAAAACCTTGTAAAATTTATTCCATCCTGGATATTCCTGATATTTTTTTCTCTCAATTATCTTGCTTACAGAGTATACTATAACAGCAATAGCAATATTATCCGGGTCCTGGGTTATCGAAGCAGTATGTATTGTCTGGTCAGATAATCTCTTTAGTTTTACATTATCTTCAATTTTAACAGCATCTTTTGTCTCTTTTAGAATCCTTAAAATATTCTCTTTTTCCTGCATGAGTGTAAAAGGAAAATAGAATTAATAAATGTTGGGTTTATGGGCAGTTTATTCCATCTGACGAATGATAGATTTTTTTAAAACCAAGTTTGTCCATAGTCTTCAAGGCTTCACGACTTCTGTTTCCACTTCTGCAGTGAATTAAATATGTTTTGTTGCGATCTAATTTATCTAATTTTTTAGTAAAATCTTTTGAAAAAATATCTATATTTATAGAATTCTTAAATCTGCATTTATGTGCTTCTTCTGCTGTTCTTACATCAATTATGATAAAATCAAGATTATTTTCATTATCTTCAGCAATTTTTTCAGCTTCTTTTAGAGAGATATCCTTAACCAGCATGTGTTATCATAGATAAGAACTTTTTTATATCTTACTTTATTGATAATATAATGAAACAAGCAATACTTGATACTAGCTTTATCATCACATGTGTAAAACAAAAAATAGATTTTTTTGAGAAAATGGAATTAGAAGGTATTGAGATAATAATCCCTCTTCAAGTAATAAACGAGTTAAAAGGATTAAAGTCTAATATATCTCTTAAGTTGCTGGAAAAAAATAGTTTCAAAAAAATTGATTTAAAAACAAAAAACGTAGATGAGGGGATAAAAAATTTTGCTTATAAGAATAAAAATGCGATAGTAGCCACTCTTGATAGGGGATTAAAAATGAAAATACGAAATCCTAAATTAGTTATCAGGGGCACGAAAAAGTTGGAAATATTATAAATTAACATATAATAACCTTTAAAAAGCAATTTTTACTCTATTTTTAAGGCTAGATAAAATGTTTTACCTAACTGAGGTTGAAGATTATGTAAGAGTTGATCCAAAATTATTTGGATTGCCTACTATGGATGCTGTTGACAAACAGCTTAGAGAAACTTATGCTGATTATTATGATAGAGAACTTGGAAAAGTTGTTTCAGTTATAGAAGTAATTGAAATAGGAAAGGGCGTAATAATCCCTGGAGACGGAGCAGCATATTACTCCTCGAAATTCAAACTTCTTACCTGGAAACCAGAATTACAGGAGATGGTTTATGGAGAGATTTCTGAGATTACTAATTTCGGTGCATTTATTGATCTAGGAGTTTTAAAAGGAATGATACATATAAGCCAGACAATGGACGACTATGTTAGTTTTAGCAAGACAAATGTTCTTTTAGGGAAAGTATCAAAAAGAACAATCAAGCATGGAGATTTATGTATTGCAAAAATTGTTGCAATAAGCCATAAAGGAGACCATATAAAAATAGGATTAACAATGAGGCAACCTGGATTAGGAAAAATTGAGTGGATTAAAGAAGATAGAATAAAGAAAGATAAAGAGATAAAAAAAGCAGCTAAAGCAGAGAAGAAAGAAACAAAACCTAAGGGAGGAAAAAAGAAATAAAATGACAGCACAAACATTCAAGATATTTGATTTATATGAAACAAAAGATATTGTTGTAGAGGATCCTGGACTAAAAACAGTTATAAATTTACAACCAAAACTAATGATAAAAACTCACGGAAGAAACTCTCAAAAATTAGGAAAACTAAAAGTAAATATAATTGAGAGATTAACAAACAAACTTGCTGTTGCAGGTCATAGAGGGAAAAAGCATAAGATTGAATTTGGAAGTTCAAGTGGAAAATACTCAAGAAATTTAAAAATTGTTCTAGAAGCTTTTAAAATAATTGGGGAAAAAACAAAAAAGAATCCTGTTGAGGTTCTTGTAAAAGCTGTTGAGAATTCTGCTCCTAGAGATGAAATAACAGTCATAGAGTATGGTGGAGCAAGATATCCTCAAGCAGTTGATGTCTCTCCTCTAAGAAGAATTAATCTTGCACTAAAAC
>JBBSXQ010000096.1:0-1666 GCA_038045725.1 Nanobdellota archaeon
GCTCAATTGCATAAACTCCTTTTTTCAAAATTATATTCTTACTGTCATCAATATTAGGTATTGTAACTCCTGCATGTAAATTATATCTATCTATTTCATGTCCAGAAAGATTAACTACAGGATTAAAACCAGATGAATTAATTGTTTCGCTTATTTTTTTTCCAATTTCACTTGTATTAATTTCCTTACTAGATTCTTTTATAATTTTAATTGCCTGTTCAAGTGCTTTTTCAGAAGATTTTATCAGTTTCTTGTTTTCCTCGCTATTTTCCAAGTCAAGTGAGAATGCTGTATCTGCTACCCATCCATCAACATGAACACCAATATCCACTTTCAATAAACCATATGCAATATTTTTATCATCATAACTAGGAGTATAGTGTGCAGCAATCTCGTTAATGCTTAGATTAACAGGAAAAGCAGGTTTTCCTCCAAGCTCAGCTATTTTTCCCTCTATTTTTTCAGCTATATCTAACAGAAGCATGTCTTTCTTAATAATTCCTCTTGCATACTCTCTAACTTCAGAGGTTATTTTTCCTGCCTGAATAATTTTTTCTCGATTCATGTTATATTCTCAATTATAACAATTCTTTTAAATCTTTTTAAAAGAAACAATTAACCCAACTTACTTCTTCTTCACAAACAACAAAGGATAAATTATGTCTCCTGCACAGCACGGGATAAGAACAGCTATAAAAGTTATCAGTGTTGCAAAAATCATTTGTAACATAGTTATCTCCTGACTAAAAGATAAAAGATAAAATAAACTTGCAAAAACAGACAAGAAAACATGCCCAAAATGAGATATTTTTGTTTTTGTAAATATTAAACCAATTAAACTACCTGCTAAAGCAGGAAGAATTATCATTACTGGCTCTTTAAAAATAGGAATGTATAATAAAGTCTGAAAAAATAAGAGATTTCCTCCTAAAAAAGGAATTAACACATCACTAATAGTCCCTATGATAATTGAAGCAGTCACTCCTATTAATATTGACAAAAATATGTTTTTCTTGTATTTGTGAAAAATAGCAGCACTTGTTATAGCAGAAATAAAAATATGCATGATGTGAAATGCCTGAAAAGACTCTAAATCTATATCAATAGATATTATCATTCTTATAACAATAACTAAGATTACTGCAATAACTGTTGCTAAGAATGTAAAGGGTGCATGTTCGCGAAGTTCTTTTAATATTTTTGACATTTTAAATTTTCCTTACCTCAAGATGAGGTATCTTGCTCAAAGATTGTTTATTTCTTCCATTTAAAGTATAAACAATTATCCTGTTATAATTTTTATATATTTCAGTTACAATATCATCTGCATTAGTATTTATTATTTTATCACCACTCTTTTTAATAGGTGAAATAAGATAAATATTTTCTCCTAGATATTTTTTTAAATCTTTTTTAATTCTCTGAGAGATTTCAAAACCAATTTTTAATCCTTCATCTGTTGTCTCCCTAATATTATTTATGTATCTAAAAGGTATTTTTGAATTATTTAATGCTTCTGAAAACATTGTTCCAAATCCATAGACTAAATGAACCACCTTATCTTTTGCTTCTTTATTAATTTCCCCTAAAATTTTTGAATTATAAATCAAATCTCCAGATATCTTAAACAAAATTTTCTCCATATCAAAAATCCCCCAACTTCATT
>JBBSXQ010000097.1:0-5928 GCA_038045725.1 Nanobdellota archaeon
AGTTTAGATTTGGTGTGTTGTCATCAATTGCAACAAACTCAAAAGTAACATCTCTAACATTAGACACATAACTATTAGATGGTGTTAAGAGCTGGACTCTAGGAGGAATCATGTCGGTATTGCTCGGGAATCCTTTTGTAGGTGTAGTGAAAATTTTAAAATCATTCAAGTCATTGTCTGTATCTGCTCCGTCAGGGTCTCTTCCAATTGACTCTCCAAATCCAGGAGCAGGAGCATTATCAGCAGTATTTTCATCATCTAAATTTCCGTATGTAACACTATCTATGACATCATTAGAGCAGTAAAGTCTAAGCATATCTCCTGCATTGTTTAACTTGTTAGATAATTCAAACACCATAAATTTTTCTTTGGTTATTGTTCCGTTAAGTTGGACTGTATCATTTGCTGAATTTTTTAAGACACAACTGCTTAAGTTAACACTCTGGTCATACGGATTGTATATTTCAACCCACTCACTTCCTGATAACGGGCTGCTTAAAATTTCATTTATAAGAATTTTTTGGAATACATTTATCTTGAATGTCTGTGATGCGCTTCCGTTATTTCCATCAGTTACACTTACTCCAGAATTATAAACTCCTTTGTTAAAAGAGGATGTCTGCCACTCTCCGTTTTCATCAAGTGGACTCTGGAAATTAAAAGATAATGTATCTCCGTCTACATCAGATGCACTAGGAATTACCTTAACTTTATTTCCTGCTAGAACAAATAAATCATTTATGAAATCAAGAACAGGATTGTCATTTACTGATAAAACTTTTAATAGGAAATTATTGCTAGCAACACTAAATTCAGAGTCAGTTGCATTTATTAAAATTTCTCTCTCCCCATTCCAGTTCTGATTTGGGACAAATTTAATCATATTTCCTGAAATTTCTGCATTAATATTAGAATTTCCAACAATACTATAGCTTAAATCACCATCAACATCTCCAAAATAATTGCTTAGGTTTAATGTTATATTTGTATCTTCGTTCCATGTCTGATTAGGAATCTGTGATTTTAGGAAAGGAGCATCATTAACAGGAAGAACAGTCAGGGTAATATTGTTTGATACTGTCTTGTTTAATCCGTCAAATGCAAAGAATCTAATCCAGTCATTTCCATTCCAGTCAGGATATACTGAGAATCTTGCTATGCTTCCAGAGATATTCAGAACTATATGCGTGTCATTTGAGGTGTTTGAAACTCCATATACAAGAGTATCTTCTTTATCCTCGTCATAGAAGTAATTACTTAGATTTAATTCAAGAACAGTATCCTCATTCCATGACAGGTTAGGTATAATGTATGTAAGAGATGCTCTGTTTCTTTCTCTTACATCAATACTAAATGTTTTTGATACTGTTAAATTTCCATCGCTTACATTAATCTTGAAGAAATAATCTCCAGCATCATCATATCCTGTCTGCCAGTTAAATACATTTACAGACTGACTGAATCTTGAATCATTTATTGTATATGTAAGAGCATCATTTTCAGGGTCTGTTGCATTAACTGTTATAACAATTAAATCTCCCTCATATTTTATCATATTAGGAATACTCTGCATCACAGGAGCATCATTTATGCAGTTATAATAAGGGCTTGGATTGCTAGGATTTATTGTTGCATTGTTATCATTGCAGTCTGTTCCGCTAACAATAGTTGAGTTATAACCGTCTCTGTCAACATCAGTAAGGTCATATCTATTGCAGTTCTGGTCAATACCATCATAGGGTATCTCTGTTGCATTAGGATTTATGCTTGGATCATTATCATTGCAGTCAGCATCAGACCTGAATCCGTCATTGTCTTTATCCTCTCCATTCATTACAAAATAAACAGAATTTCTGAATAGCTTTCTGCTCTCTGGTGTCCAATACTGTGGTTTTGTAATTCCGAAAAACAAGCTTCTTTTTTTAACAGTCTTTCCATTCAGCATCTTTGTTCCGTTATTTGCCAGTGCAATAACACTGTCTGCACTTGTATGTCCAACACCGCTAATAGAAGCAAGCAGTTTTATTCCTGTGGGTTTTTGCCCGCTTAGATAATATGTTTTAGTGTTAATATCATTAAGAGTATATGCATTAAAATACTGCTGAACCCCCTGAGTTATAGGGCTTGTTGCATTATCAATCTGCATTTTTGTCGGGCTTGTTCCAGAACCCCTTCTCTTACTCCATCCAAGCTGGTAATCAACAATTATAGAACCTGTTGAAAAGAAATTATACGAGTTAATTACTAATGAATTATGTTCAGTTGCAGGTATTAAGTCAACATTATCAAAATTTTCATCTCCGATAAGAATCATCTTATATTTTGAGAAGTTAGTTGAACCTATATTTGATTCAAGAATTGTGTCATAACTGATATTCATGCTTATGATTTCAGCTTTTAGATAAGGGTCTGGACCTGTCTTAACGAGATAGGCTATATCTGCAGCCAGGACAGTATTCAGAAGCATTACACTTATAACTAAGAGTATTATTTTTTTCATTATTTTCTTCTACCATTTAATTTTCCCCTCTTTTTTTTACCTCTTTTTATTAAAATCACCAAAAATATAATCAAAATTAATGTAAGAATTAAGCTACTAAATATAATAATATTTTTTCCGTTAATTGGTGATTCATTTTCTTTAACATCCTTATCATCTTTAAATAAATCTTTCAATATATTTCCTACACTAGTAGAATTTTGTTCTGTTGCATCTGGCTCATCACTTCCAGTATCAGTATAACCATTGTCTTTTTTTGCAATAACAACTATGTTTGCAGATAGGGCAACTCCTGGTTCCTTGCTTCCTTCTTCTGCTGATTTAAAAAAAACAGCTATTTTTCCGTCATAAGTTCCCTCTTTTTTCACACTGACAACAAACTCTGCTTTTTTTTCAGTGTTTGGCTGCATGATAAAACTTTCCTCTGCAAGAGTTATGAATTTTGTAGAATTATCATCAAGCTTCAAGGTTATGTTAACAGGAACAGGATTATTATTTTTTATTAAAATGCTTTTTGTAATTTTTGTGCTTGTAATTCCGTTAACATCAGGATACAAAACCATCTTTGAATTACCTATTGCTCCTGTAAGAGCACTTACAAGAAAAATATTACATAAAAGAAAGATTATCACTACTAAAAATATACAACTTTTTGACTTATTCATATGTAATTCTTGAATGACACCGTATTTAAGCATTATTGTCTTGAAAAAATAGTTTTTTGTCATTACTAATTTTTGATGAAATCAAAAAATCTTTGAGTTTATTTACTGAATTTCTTTAGATTTTTGGATGATCCAAATTGAAAACACCTAACATTAATTATCTTATAAATGATGCAGTTATCAATTATGGACATTATTAATCCTAAGAAGAATCATCTTTACTTTCTTTATCTTTTCTCCACTTCATAAGAGAGAGATGCAGAATAATATAGATCACAATTAGAACAATAACAGATATTAAAACCTTTGAGTTTTTTATCTTATTTGCAGCCCCTATTACTGCTCCTGTTATTCCTGAACTCTTTTTTCCATCTGTTGTTTCTGTGCTATTGTTTACAGGAACTGTCTGTGTCTGATTTCCTGTTGCTAGTGAGGCATTAGTTGTATTTTGAGAGGCTGTCTTGTTGATTTTTGCAGATGTAGTTATTATCCCTCCACCACTGCTACTTCCTCCACCGCCACCTCCACCGCCAGAAGGGGCTGGTGGTGCTGGAAGTAATATTTTTTCTCCAAAGATACTCCATACTGAGAAATGGTTTGTTTTTGCCCAGACATAATTTTCTGAGGTATTAACTCCTCCGTTACTGTCATTAAATATTTCCCATGTTCCTGATTTTTCATTGTAATAATAAAGCCTTAAACTATCTTCAATAAGCCCTGCTTGTGAGATTTCCTCGTCAGTGTATTTTACTTTGATTATGACATAGTTTAATCCTGTAGAATTTCCTGTTACATTATTCTCTGTAAGGTTTATTTTGAATAATCTTAAATTAGCTAATCCAATCACTCCTGCTAGGTTTAAATCACTTAGGGAGTTGTATGTTGTTATGTTTATTTTTCCACTTTTATTTGAGTATATCTCAAAATCAAAACCTAAATCTGTTGTTATATTGCTTCCACCTTTTGAGTAGTTTAAAATTCTATTCTGAAATGGAGGTGTGACAGTGTTATTCTGGCTTGTTTGATTTTCATTAGTTTGATTATTTGTAGAGACAACATTAAACATAACTTCATCGCTTATTGTTGTTTTGTAAAGATTGCTTGCTTTGATATAAAGAATATTATTTCCCTGATGTAATATTCTAGAGTTGATTGTTATGTTAAAAATGTTCTCTGTATTTGAGTAAACTCCACCTTCTATAATTTCTGAGTCGTTTCCAAATCCTGCAGGAAGATTAACTGTTCCTCCGTTAAGATAATTTTCCTCTGATGAAATTCTTTTTATTGTAGTTCCATTGCATCCAGAAACAGGATTTCCTACAATATTAAATTTGCAAAGAGCGCACGAATATCCCTCACCCTGAAGTTCTATATAACCGCTAAGGCTCTCACCCTCGTATATTTTAAGAGTTGCCTGAAAACTTACATTCTCTCCCTGAATAAGAGATGTAGGGCTTGGTTCTGTAACAGTTAGTCTTAAAGCGCTTATGTTAACAAGAGAGAGAAAAAGAACAACTAGAGATACTGCAAGAAATAAAACACTTGCTATTTTTTTGCTCTGTTTTTCCACCATCAAGAATTCATATGTGGTGTATTTTTAAAGATTGTTGTAATTCTATAATAACTATATGAATATCTTATTTCTGGTTTTTCGTCGATAATTCATTAAAAAAAAGTAGTGAAATTAATGAAAATTCACCTCTTAAAAAGGTTTTTAAACACTGGTAAGATATTTTTATGATGAAAATATCATCTACAGATTTAAAAAAAATTTCAAGAGAGTTTTTAACTGTGCTTGAAGCAGAGAATATCCAGACAGTTGGAGACTTAGACAGCAGAGTTGGAACATCTGTTTTAATTAATGATTCAGAAAAATATAAATCTCATGTTTCTTTTGCAAGAAAAGATTCAATTCATGATACTTTTGCTTATGTTGTAAGTTATAATTCTCCTGATTATGGTATGGCTCTTGAGGTAAAGATAAACACTGCGTTAAAGTATTCAAAAGTAATATTAAAATTAGATGGTGTTCTTAATGGATATAAGCCGTACTTTACTGACAGGATAGGCAATAGGTTCCAGATGAAAAGAATAGATTGTTTCTGCCCAAAGGAAGTTATGAAAGAGCTAAGAAAACTTGAAAGCATTCTTTAAAATTTAATTAACTTAAGATTCTTGTGTCTACATGAGAAGATTTATAAATATTGTAGACATAAATAATATATGGCTTTTACAGAGATTAGAAACATCAATGGAAAAAATTATTATTATAGAGTTATTTCTATAAGAAAAGGTAATAAAGTTTCAAAAAAGAGAGTATATCTTGGAAAGGATTTATTAAATTCTGAAATTGCGGAAAAAGAAAGAGAAGCCGATAAGAAAATGCTCCCTCAGAAAATAAAAGCAAATAAAGAGGTAGAAAAAATTAAGTCTAAAATAACTAAAGTTCTCAAAAAGAATAAGGTTATCAGGGCAGGGATTTTTGGCAGTTATTCAAGGGGTGAACAAAAAAAAGATAGTGATATTGACATAGCTGTTGAAATCAATGATAATGATATGAGTTTACTGGGTTTTATAGCATTAAAGATGAAATTAGAGGATGTTTTAAAGAAAAAAGTAGATTTAGTAGAATATTCTGTGATTAAGCCACTAATAAAAGATAATATTCTAAAAGAAGAGGTAAGAATAATATGAAAAGAGATATAGGATTATTTATTGAAGATATACTAAACAGCATAAAAAATATAGAAGAATTTTCAAAAA
>JBBSXQ010000098.1:0-1234 GCA_038045725.1 Nanobdellota archaeon
ATTATGAAGAAGATAAATATCTAAAAAAATCAAACGGAGAAAAATTAAAGATAAGTGTTATAACAGGAAGAAAAAACCATAAGTGTAAATTTTTAGAGGATAATATGAAGATTCTTCCAAAAATAAAAACAGAGGTAAACTCAAAACTGAATGACATATTTGAGGAAAAAAGAAATCAGATAGAAGAGATAAGTAATAAAAATAATTCTGCAGATAATCCCAATATTCCATGCAAGATAGAAATAAAGGAAAAAAACTGGAAAAAAATAAGAGAGTATATCAAACAAAATGATAATGTTAATCTTAGCGAATTATTAGAGATAAAAGATATAAGAAGAGCTTCTGTTGCAGGAGTGTGTCCTTACTGGTGTCCTGTTTTCCCTGAAAAATACGAGATAAAATCTCTTGAAAATTCAAAAAAAACAAATTATATTGGATTAAAAAATATAAAATTCACATTTTATGAGAGAAAAGAAGGATGTGGGTTTTATAATCAATTTCACTCATATATTAATTCAGATGTTATTGTTTTCAACTCATTAAAATACAAACTTGAATTTCTTCTAAAAAGAAAACCAGAAACAGAGGTAGAGATAATAGATGAGTGTGATGAATTTTTAGACAGCTTTTCAAATCAGAGAAGTGTCAATCTTGATAGGTTACAAAATTCTCTTGCTAACTTAAAAATTAAAGAGCATAAAACAGATTTAAAAGAGATAGAGGAAGTAACTTTCAGGATAAAAGGAGATAAAAGAATTCAGGAATCAGTTTATAACAAAGAGATAATTCCTCTGAAAGATACTAGATTTTACAAATTATTTAGGTTATTATTAGAGAAAAATGATATTTTAAGCGAGATAGATGAGGAAAGTTATGTATTTGATGTTGAGGAAACAGCAAGAATGTTTGAAGATTTTTTAGATGAAAGTTTTTTAACATTTCATAAAAAAGATAATAACTTAATTGCAAGTATAGTTACAACAAATCTTGCAAAAAAATTCAGAGAGATGATTGACCAGAGCAAGATAATCATCTTAATGTCAGGAACAATTCATTCTGAAAATGTGCTGAAAAATGTTTTTGGATTAAATGAGTTTAAAATAGTAGAAGCTGAAACCTTGCAACAAGGAAATATTGAGATTAAAAAAACAGGTTTTGAGATAGATTGTAAATATGAAAATATTTTAAATGGTAAAATTTCAAGAGAAAATTATTTAAAAGCGCTGGATGAGTG
>JBBSXQ010000099.1:0-5309 GCA_038045725.1 Nanobdellota archaeon
ATTCTATAAAACTATCCTTTATAAACTTTTCTATTAGTTACTACTTGTTAATTACTAATATGGCTATTGAAATGCTTATCTTTTCCGCATCCCAAAAAATATATTTAAAATCAAACATCACTCTAAATAAATTCCAGGTCTCCCTGGTTTTACTTTTGCTGACTTATTTTCAGGGTCATGCTTGCTCTTGTCATTTACAGCAAAGATAGTAACTTCTGTATTTGTCTTCTTCTTAATTAAATCAAGACTCTCTTTGTAATTGTTCATTTCTGTAGGAAGAACATATATGAAAGATTTAGTTACAATTTTATTTTGTTTTTCCTTTACAAGATTAACAATATGATTTATATCTTCAGCAAGTTTTTCTACTGCCTGCTCTTGTTTTTCTAATAATTCGTCAATCTTGCTCTCATCTGCAACAGGCCATTTTTCAAGAGAAATAAATGTCTTATTCCCAATCTTGTGCCATAATTCTTCTGTTATGTGTGGGCAGAAAGGATGAAGTAATTTAAGAAAAATCTCTAAGGTATTTTTGTTTATCTCACTAGGCATTGATTCAAACATCTCTCTTATATTAATTATAGCAAGATTATATTTAAAATTCTCTACATTAAGTGTTGCTGATTTTATTGCTTTGTTAATCTTGCTTTCAATTTTTCTGTTAGAAGATTTAACAATTTTAACACTCTCAAAATAACTGCAAACCTTATTCATAAATTTAAGATTTCCATTTATTCCTTCATCACTCCAATCTCTGTCTTTTTCAGGAGATGCAAGAGATAAAAGAAATATTCTTGCAGTATCCATACCGTATTTTTTTGAAACCTCATCAGGATTAATTACATTTCCCTTACTTTTGGACATTTTTTCTCCATCTCCACCATGCAACATTCCCTGATTGAATAATTTTAAAAAAGGCTCATCAAAATCAAGAAATCCTAAATCTCTCAAAGCCTTTGTAAAAAATCTTGCGTAGATAAGGTGCATACATGCATGTTCTGCTCCACCAATATACTGGTCAACAGGCATCCAGTATTTAATCTTCTTTTTATCAAAAGGAGATTTTTTATTTTTATTATCACAATATCTTAAGTAATGCCATGAACTATCAAAAAAAGTATCCATTGTATCTGTCTCTCTTCTTGCCTTCATCTTACATTTAGGACACTTAACATTTACAAATTTACTATCAGTTTCAAGAGGATTTCCTTTTCCAAATTTAATTTTTTCAGGAAGTTTAATAGGAAGATCTTTTTCAGGAACAGGAACAATTCCACATTTATCACAATATATAATCGGTATAGGTGTTCCCCAGTATCTCTGCCTTGAAATAAGCCAGTCTTTGAATTTGTAATTAACTGCTTTTTTTCCTAATTTCTTTTGAGATAAATAAAGAGTTATTTTTTCTATAGCTTCTTTGTTTTTAAGACCATTAAATTTATCAGAATTAATAAGAATTCCCTCATCATTATAAGCCTCTTTTTTTATATCTCCTCCTTTTATTACTTGTTTAATAGGAAGATTATACTTCTTAGCAAATTCAAAATCTCTCTGATCATGTGCAGGAACAGCCATAACAATTCCACTTCCATAATCTGCAACAACAAAATTTCCAGCATAAACAGGAACTTTCTCATTAGTAAGAGGATTTATAGCATAACTTCCTGTAAAAACTCCTTCTTTCTCCATTAACTCAAGTTCTTTCTCAGAAACACTTTTTAATTTCCTCAAAAAAGATTCTACTTCTTTTTTTTGTTTATCACTAACTAACTCCATAAGTCTAGAATGTTGAGCAGAAACAACCATAAAAGTCACTCCATAGATTGTATCTGGACGTGTTGTAAATACAGACCAATTTTCATTATTAATCTTAAAATTAATTTCAGTTCCGTAACTCTTTCCAATCCAGTTTTTCTGCATTAATTTTATTCTCTCTGGCCATCCAAGATTATCAACAAGTTCAAGAAGTTCATCAGAGTATTTTGTTGTCTTAATAAACCACTGTTCAAGATGTTTTATCTCAACATCTGTATCTTCATGTCTCCAGCATCTTCCATTATGAACCTGCTCATTTGCAAGAACAGTATTACATTTAGGACACCAGTTAACAGGTGCTTTTTTTCTATAAACAAGATTATTTTCAAAAAATTTAAGAAAGAAAAATTGATTCCATCTGTAATATTCTGAATCTAAAGTTGATACTGTCTTGCTCCAGTCATAACTTAATCCTATCTCTTTCATCTGTCTTATATAATTTTTTATAGCTTTTTCTGTAAAAGGTCTTGGATGAGCCCCCTCTTTAATAGCTGCATTTTCTGCTGGTAAACCAAGTGCATCAAAACCCATAGGATAAAGCACATTAAATCCTTTCATTCTCTTAAATCTCGCATAAACATCTCCTATTGCATAATTCAGTGCATGACCCATATGCAATCCAGATGCAGACGGATACGGAAACATCTCAAGAACATAATATTTTTTCTTCTTCTCATTCTCTTTTACTTCAAAAACCTTCCCCTTTTCCCACTCTCTCTGCCACTTCTTCTCTATCTTCTTAAAATCATATTCCATCTTATTAATTTAAAATTCATCTGTGCTTTAAAATATTTGCATTTAGAAAGGAATTTCTGAACTATATCTCTCAAGTATGCTTCTTGTCTTTCTCACATGTCCTCCTTTCAATTCACCCTCTTCCTTAAAAAAACCGTCAACAACAAAATAACCGTGAAAAAAATTATTCTTTGTTCCATCTGCATCTTCTTCAGGAGTAAATATAACTGTCTCTCCTGTAGAAAGTTTAAAATTTTTAAAGGGATCTTCAGAGTATAAAATTATCTGGTTTTTTGGATGATAGTATGAGACATCTAAATTTATACCTTTAGGATGATTATTTTTTATTTTGTAATAGATTCCTCTAGGTACGAATATATTGATAGTCTTTCCAGAATTATTAGAATATTTATAGTTTATAGCCATTTTAGTCAGAATTTAAGGTTTAGAATAAAACAGCTCTTATAAAAGAGTGAGAACTAACACTAATACCAGAACCACAAACACCTGTGTTAGTCTTATCATAATTTTTAAAGTATGTCAGAGTTTAAATATTTTTGGGTGAGATGATCTAATTCTCATTTAATAACCTTTAAATAACTTCACATCTTATTCAGATTATGGAAAAAATACAGACACAGATTGTAGGAGAAATTATATCAACAAATTCAGCAGAAGCTTTCTCTCTGTACAAAAAAAGCTCTTTTGGAGAGCCTGTTGGAGAAAAAATACAGTACTCTCATCCTGAAATTTTGTTTCTTTTAGAAAAAGGAAAAGCAGAAATATCTTCAGGAACAAAAAAACTAACTCTAAAAGAACTTGTTAAGAGATTGGAAAAAATAGACAAGAGAATACAGATAAAGTATCCTGTTTTTAGAGATTTAAGAGAAAAAGGATATATAGTAAAAACTGCTCTAAAGTTCGGGGCTGATTTCAGAGTTTATGATAAGGGGCACAAGCCAGGAAAACAGCACGCAAAATGGATTGTATTTGTTGATCACGAATCAAGAAAAATAACCTGGCATGAATTTTCTGCAAAAAACAGAGTTGCACACTCTACTAAGAAAAACCTTCTTCTTGGTATTCTCGATGAAGAAGGAGATATAACTTACTATGAGGTAAGATGGGTTAAAGCTTAGATTATATTAAATGAACTATTAACTAAATTTAAGCTCCAAAGTCGCGATATTAATTTATCTATTAAATGCAAATACTATCAAATAATTTACAGTTGTTTATGTTAATAATCAATATCAATCTACGAGCTTGCGAGCAGGTAATTATTAGCTGAAACTGATATTAGGATAATGTTTATAACATCCATCTTTCTAGTTCAATTATGCCCTCACAGGATACTTCACAAATAAAAGAGAATATGGTTTCAAGCATAAGAAAAAGAGGCCCGTGTCTGCCAGTTAATATTGCAGGAGATGTAGGAATGAGTATACTTTTTACATCTGCTTTTCTTTCTGAACTTGTCTCAGATAAAATAATAAAAATGAGTTATATGAGGGTTGGAAGCTCTCCTGTTTATTTTCTTTCCGGGCAGGAAGATATGTTAGAAAAATTTGCTATGCATCTAAAAAGCAAGGAAAAAGAAGCATATTTATTGCTCAAAGAAAAAAAATTTCTAAAAGATACTGAACAGGAACCAGCAATAAGAGTTGCTATAAGATTCATAAAAGATTTTGCAATTCCTATGAAAAGAGAGGATGTCCTTTTCTGGAGATACTTCACAATTCCAGAATCAGAACTAGAAGAAGAAAAGCAAATTAAGGAAATTGAGCAAATAATCACTCTTCCAGTAAAACAAGAGGGAAAAGTCTTAGAAATATCTGATAAAACTCCTGAAAAAAAACCAGAGAAAAAAGAGAAAAAGAAAAAACAAGTAAAAGCTAAAGCTCCTGAAAAGAAACAAAATGATAGGTTCTTTAATAAAGTCAAAGAATCCTTGCTCAGAGAGTCAATAGAGATTCTAGACATAGAAAACTTTAGTAAAAATGAAATTATTTTAAGAGTAAGGGTTAGTGAAGAGGAAAAGATAGTTATTGCTTATAATAAGAAAAAGATAACAGAACAGGATATAACTAAATCATATAAGAAAATTTCTGATTCAAATCTGAAATATATCATCCTAAGTTTTGGGGAGCCTGCAAAAAAAACAGATAATCTTATAGAAGCAGTGAAAAAACTAGATAAAATTATCAAGATAGGTGAATAAGATAATATAGTTTATATTTCAAAAGGGTTTATGAATAAATTGATAAGATACTGATTATGTGAAATCTATAAACTATGCAGAAATTTATGATTATAGCAATTTGTTATTAGCTTGGAAAAATGCAAAGAAAGGTAAGACTAAGAGAAGGTATGTTAAACGCTTTCAAAGGAATCTAAAAGAGAATTTATTAAAACTTAAAGAAGAGTTAGAAAATAATACCTACAAACCTTGTGATTTAAAGTATTTTATCTTCAGAGACCCAAAAACTAGAAAAATATCTAAATCTGCTTTCAGAGATAGAGTTGTTCATCACGCCCTTTGTAACATAATAGTATATGGTTTTCAGAAAGGATTCATCTATGATTCTCATGCTAATCAAATAGGAAAAGGAACTCTAAAAGCAATAGAAAGATTTGATGCATTCAAAAGAAAAGTATCTCTGAACAATACAAGAGAATGTTATGTTTTGAAGGCAGATATTAAACATTATTTTGAAGAGATAAACCATCAAAAATTAGTAGAGATAATAAAAAGAAAG
>JBBSXQ010000100.1:0-5722 GCA_038045725.1 Nanobdellota archaeon
GTTTGAACAGCATAAACACCTGTCTGTTTATTAAACACCTGTCTGTTTGTTTTAAACACCTTGTTTGTTTTTAATTCTCCAAACATTGAAACAACATTTTTAATACCTTCAATCTCATTTTGTACCGACGATAAAACTCTTTTTAACTCTTCAATCTCTTTTTGTTGAAGGTTTTTTTCAGAATCTAGGTGTTTAATCCAACCACTAACAGACACAATATCTTTTTTTACACTTTCAAACCCTTTTTTAGTATCTTCTTTTATCTTCTCACTCTCTTTTTTTCCAAAAATCCAACCAAACATAAATATATTTTGTAAAGATAGTTTAAAAATCTTTTGTTTTCGTCGAAATTATCATCTTCTAAACATATAAATTCCCTGTCAAAAATACTCAAAATTACTACTATAAATTATCAATATCTCAAAAAAACAAGCTGTTTGTCTAAAAAATTATCTATAAACAGCCTGTTTAAACACCCATAAACATCTAGACATAACTACTCTTAAAATAACAAACCTAACCTTAGTGCACAAACAACCCCCTAAACAAGAGATTAAATAAAATTTTAGAGGCAAAAATTAATAAACACTCTTTTCTATTAAAGACTAAGATGAGTGGAAAAATATATGATTTATTTATTGGAGGTGCAAGATTTAAACGAGAGTTTAAACACCAACTAAGGTTGTTTATCACCTTTACTCTAGGATTCACAATAGCTTTTACCTGGCGTCAGACAATCTTTGATGCATCCTCTAATTTCATGAGGTTTATAACTCATATTAAAGATTCAACAACTTTAAGCCTAGTTTCATCTCTTTTTGTTACAGTAGTTAGCCTGCTCTTAATATATCTCTCCACTCAACTACTAAAAGAAGAGTATTAATTATTAGTCTATAATTATTTCAGATTATAAATTAGAGTAAACTTTAAATACAAGATTTATTAATCTTAACATATTAAAATGAGGATTGAAAATATTATCAGATATGAATCGTTTATTTTTGTAGGAATTATTATAATAATAGGCACCTTAATCAAGCTTCTGGGTTTTGTAGAGTTTTCATCAGACTGGTTCTGGCTTATCGCAGGAATAGGGCTTATGATTGAAGGAACAATTTCATGGGTTAAACAAAAGAAATTTGACAGAAAGTATAAAGTTATTGAAATAGGTAGCGAAGAGTACAAGAAATTATATCAAAAACAGTAAAAGCAATTAAGTTCACTAACCTAACCTTAGTGCACAAAAAATAAAATTATAATTGACAATAATGCTTCATTTATTCATTATTTTGTTGGTCTTTAAAATCAAGTTTTGTATTTTCAACCATATCAAATCCTTTTTCTTTTAATAGTTCTTTTATCTCTTTCTTGAATCTAAAATCATGTGCCATCTTATGATGATTAGGGCATAAACCAATTAAATTATTTAGTTTATTATTTCTTTTATTTTCATCTAAATGATGAAGGTCAATTATCTTGTTAAAACCACATATAACGCACTCTTTTGTTATTTTTTTATACTCTTCAATTTCAAGCCCATAATTCTTCTTTTGATTCCAGGCCTTGTTCTTTTCAAGGTGAAATACAAAGTTATAACAACCAGGGCAAAATCCTTTAGCATGCATAGGTTTTATTATTTGACATCTTGTGCACTTAGCTAACCTTGGTTTCCATATAAGTTTTTTATAACAAGTAACACATAAATTTTTAGAGTGCATCTCTGTTTCTTTCCTACAGTTTTCACAAATTTTCCAAACCATAGTATTATTCTTTTTTTAAAATATTAAAAGAGATGTAAACACTAATAAATGACGTTCTTTTTATGCGAACTACTTACAAGATATATTGGGCGAACCAGTAAATTCTGCTTAATTTTCTCTTTTTACTTCACAAAAGGCTTAGGAGAGATGATTCTTCCATAGCCACACTCTCTTACATTTGTTCCTTCAACAAATTCCTGTTCTTTTGAAGCATATTTACAATTTTGATACTCTTTACAATAAGGAGCTACTCTTCCAAGATGTTCAAGATGTTGTGCAGAACTTCCTTTACAAGACTCTTTATCCATTAAATTTTTGATATAACTCTTTTTATAAAATTTACTATTTCTTTTTCAGTTAGTTTTTTAAATATAAACTTCTTAGTAAATTCATAAAAAAGGAAAAATGAAATTCAATTTTATAAATTCAATAATTTTTACTGCATTAGTAGCACTACCCCTAGCAGGATTAATGCTCCACCTTAAAATTCATCCAAGCCTAACCTATCTTACTTACATTCTCTGGTTTGATATAGTAATAATTTCATTATTATTTCTTTTTGATAAAACAATATTTTATGGGTTTGTCTTAAATTCTGTCTTTTTTGCAGTAGGAGTTATTGCCCATCTAACTATTATTGGTTTTTCAACAATTCCAGATGTTCTAATTGCTATACCTGACTTTAGTCTAGGTTATGTTTTATGGAAATTAAATAAAGAGGAGAAAAAGTAAATGTCTCTAGTCGTTATAACTGGTTGGATTGCAACTGTTTTGTTAATTTTTAACTTCTCTACTTGTTTAGCAATGCCATGGGCAAGTAAAAAACTTGAAGAGTGTGACCCAAAAACATGTAAAGAGTGTCATGCAAAAACAATTGCTTGCTACCATAAACCCATAGTTATACTAAGTATTATTGCAATTATTGTGCATATTGTTACATACTTTCTTTCTTAAAAATATTTAAATAAAATAAAAACAAAATTTTTACTAATTTGATTTAGAATCTTCTTTCTCTACTTCCAAATCTTCTACTGCCTCCAGATGATCCCCCACCAAAACTTCTTCTTACTGGTTTTTTGTCAGGGTCCATAGGTTTAGCTTCGCTAACCTTAAGGGCTCTTCCTTCAACTTCTTTTCCATCTAATTCAGAAACAGCCTTTGCAGCAGCTTCATCATTTGAGATAGTTACAAAACCAAATCCCTTTGATCTTCCAGAAAACTTATCCTTAATAATACTTGCCTCTTCAACGTCTCCATAGCTTGAGAACAACTCTTTAAGAGCATCTTCTGAGATACTAAAAGGCAAATTACCTACATAAATCTTCATTTTTCCTCCTTACATTTAATTAAGAATTCTCTTAATCTTATTTAACAGTTTTCGACAAATTAACTTCATCTTATTTATCTGAATAAGTTATCTTATTCAACAACGAAATATCTTAAAATCAGTACTATTTAAGGTTTGTGTTTGTGATTTTTAAGAGATAAAATCATAAAATAATCTTAAATTCTTAAAAACAAAATATTTTTAAACAAGTTCGCACAATCTTCTCTATGAAGAGGAATAATTCTAACAAGATAAAAGCACTAATTTTTGATATTGGAGGTGTTTTAGTCCTCTCAAAAAGCCAGACAGTGTCTTATAAAAGATATAAGAGAACACTAGGAGTTCATAACTACATTGTAAAAAAACTAAACATATCAATAGATCAGTGGTTTGATGCTATTGACAGAACCTATACTCTAGCAATTGAAGGAAAAATATCTAAAGAAAAAGCTTTAAACCTAATCTCAAAAAATTTAAATATTTCAGTTAAAAAATTAGAAAATTTACTAATTAAAGCATATAGAGATAATTTCAAACAGAATAAATTTTTATATAATATCGTATCTAAACTTAAAAAACAAGGCTATAAAGTAGCAATTTTATCTGATCAGTGGCAGGTTTCAAAAAAAGCAGTTATTTCAGAGAGCCAGATTAAACAATTTGATGTTTCTGTAGTCTCGTGTGATGTAGGCATAAGAAAACCAAATCCAAAAATATATTTTTTAACACTTAAAAGATTAAATCTAAAGCCAAATCAGACAGTTTTTATTGATAACCAATCATGGAACATAAAACCAGCAAAAAAAATTGGCATGAATACAATTTTATTTAAGGACAACAATCAATTGATTAAACAGCTTAAAAAATTAGGGGTTAGGGTTTAATGAATACTCAAAAATTCCTTGAAAAAATAGAAGTTGAACTTAAAATTTCGAAAAATTCAAAATACACAATAAGAAATTATTTAAGTGCAAATCTTCAGCTTCTTAATTTTTCGAAAAAAGAACCAGAAGACATAACTGATCAGGATGTGAAGACCTATATTGCCAAAAACTTAAGTGATAAAGCTTCTTCTTCTATAGTTTTATTTCTGTCGGCAATCAGATATTCTTATATTTCTATACTAAAAAAAGATCCAACAATAGGAATAAAAAGACCTAAAAGAGAGAGAAAAATACCGACAGTCTTGTCAAAAGAAGAGGTAAAAAAATTACTATCTTCTCTTGATACAAAAAAATCAAAACTAATGATTAGTCTAATGTATGCATGTGGAATGAGAGTATCTGAAATAGTGAACCTAACTGTTAATGATTTTGACCTTACTCAAAAAACAGGAAAAATAAGGCAGGCAAAAGGGAAAAAAGATAGAGTATTTAATATACCTTCTTTTTTGTTCAAAGATTTAGAAGAACAATTAGAAGAGCAAAAGAAAAATAAAAGAGAATATTTTTTTACAGGACCAAAAGGAAAATTATCTTCTAGAAATCTTCAAAAAATAGTCTCAAGAGTAGCTAAGAGAGCAGGGATAAAAAAAGATGTTCACTGTCACACACTAAGACACAGTTTTGCAACTCATCTTCTTGAAGACGGGGTTGATATAAGGATGATACAGGAATTATTAGGGCATTCAGATATTTCAACAACCCAAATATATACACATGTATCTTCAGAAGAATTAAAGAAAATAAAATCACCTATAGACAGTCTTATGAGTTAAAATGGACAAAGAAATTTTAGAATTAAGAAAAAAGAATGAGCTTCTTAAAAAAGAAATTGAAGAATTAAAATCTAAATTAGAAAATCAGTCTGTTTTAAGAGGAAAAACTCAGAAAGAAGGGATGGTAAAAAGAGCATCTCAGGGAGGATTAATGTCAAGATCTCCTTTTGGTTATAAAATAGAAAATAAAAAACTAGTTCCTGCAGAAAATCATAAAGAGATTGAAGAAATCTTTGAAGAATTTTTAAATCAGAATATTAGTCTAAGAAATTTAGCGAAAAAACATAATCTTTCAGTTAACGGATTAAAGAAGATACTTAAGAATTTCACATATATTGGAAAGATAAAATTTAACAACCAGGTTCATAACGGAAATCACCAGGCAATAATTTCCTCTACGCTGTTTAATCATGTTCAAAATAAACTTGAAAGATTAGGAATTAAATAAAAATGGAATATTCATTTATTTTGCTATTTTCAAAAAGTATTATTACTCAGAAATTTATTCATTTATCTGAATTTTTTTCGAAAATAAAGTTTTGGAGATAAAAGAAAAACTAAATTAAAATGCTAATAAAGAATTCTTATTTTTGCAATATTTACTGTAAAGGTAAAAAAATAATTATTCCTGAAAAAGGAAAACTTAAAGAAGAAGATTTGGTGATTTGTGAAGAAGGAAATAGAAAAGTTTATTTTAGTATCATTGGTAATAATTCAGAAAATCCTAAAATAGCGATTGTTGGATTATCTCCAGGATATAGTCAATTAAGAACATTAATCCAATTATATAATTCTGGAGAAGAATTCAAAAAAGCTGCCGAATTATCTAGTTTTAAAAAATGTTCAAAAAATTTAACTAAACTGTTAAGATATTATGGGATTGATAAATATCTTGGGATAGATATTCCAGATAATTTT
>JBBSXQ010000101.1:0-3377 GCA_038045725.1 Nanobdellota archaeon
ATAACTATTCGCTGTTTAATAGTTTTTCTTAGTTTTCACCCTACAGCAAGCTGTATGGTATAACGATTAATTAAATCATTGATTATATCTTGATCAATTTTTCCAAGATCACATACAGATGCAGTTGGATACATTATACTCTTTTTACTATCTGTATGATTAAAACCAAAAACATGTAATATCTCATGTATCTCTACATCTGGCCAGATTCCGCAATTTTTATGGATGTAAAAATTTAGCTCCCCATAATCAATTACATCTCCATGATATTCATAGTATCCATCTCCCTGCCTCATTAATAACTGGGAATCTGCTTTTGCTGCATTGCAATAAACTAAGATATCTCCTTTACTTTCTACTTCTTTAAATGAAACTGCTCTGCCTGTATCATTTTCAATAATCTGAAACGCTTTTCTAATCCTCTCAATCTGATAATCCTGACATTTTACATTAGAATTCCTAACATTTTCCTTAGTAAAACTATATGTAATAGGCATGTGTTCCCAGTGAAGTTTAAAGAAATTAATAGTGTTATCATTGGAGTTATTTTCATAGACAGATTCATTAGGGAGAAGTATATTTTTCTGCTCTTTTTCATAATTATTAGATTCTTGAGGAAATTTCATCCAAAAAATAAATAAAACAATTAAAAGAATTAAGACAAGAATTATCATAGAAATAAAAATACCTATTAAAATAATTCTCTTCCTCTCTTTTTTTCTCATATAGCTAAAAAGATATGATAAATTTAAACCTTACTATTTAAAAAATAAAACTCGTTTAGGATACAACACCTACAATTCCATACTTCTTTCGTTTCTCACCTAAGAATATCTCTTCTTTTTCTTGAATATCTTTAGTTTCTTCTTGTAGAACCATTTGTGTAAAAGATTTTAAATCTAATGCCTGGTCTAATAAAGCAGCAGTATTTGGAGACTCAACTATTTTTCCGTGTTCTCTATCTCTTATCCGAACTTTTAATTCTTTTTCATCTATCATATTTCCTAAATAGTTTATTCCTTTTTGTTTAGCATAATCATTAATTAATGTTGCGATGTATCTTTTTTTAGGTATCTCAAAATTAAGTAGAACTTCTCTCTCAAGAGTGTTTTTTTTCTGACTTTCACTATCTGGAAAAGATTCTCTTACACCTGTTAAAACAAGTGATAAATTTGCCTCTTTATGTTTAGCATCCATATAAAAAAGAGAACCATATCCACTCCCTCCTGGTTGCCAGAAATATTTAATATTATCTCCTAAAGAACTCAATTCTCTAAAATCTTGTATAGCTAAAGTATAATCTCTTTTATCATCAGAACCAGTAACTAACTCCATTACTCTAATAAAATCTTTTATCCTGAACTCTCTTTTATAACTACCAATTAAAGAATTTCCAATATCTTTTTTTTCCCACCCTCTAGCTTCTTCAATTTCTGGAAAAATCATCCAACCAGCACTAGTTAATTCATCTCTAAATTCTTGATTTTTTAATAACCAGTATCTTTCTGTATCTTCATTAGTATGTTTACATCTATCAGGACCCTCTCCACTAAAACCACCTGTTCTTCCAGTATCTATTTTCAAATCCTTAACAGGCTTGAAATAATAATCATGAGCAGTTCCTCCACTAGGTGATACTATTAAAGCACCTTTCTCATTTCCTAAAATCTGATATATTAGAAAAGACCCTTGGAAATCAGTAGGAATTCTTGAAGTTAAATTAATATCATATAGCTCAATTTTACCGTGAGCATACTTTTCTTTTGAAGGTTCTTGAACTCCAGAAATATCTATCTTTAAAGGTCTCTGATTAGATTTTATATTATCGCTTTGATTCATTTTTTAACCTACTCAAAACTGTTTTTAAACATTATTATGTTTGATTATAGATTTATTGGCTTTGGTAAAGGAAAACTTAAAAAATTTTACCTAAATAATTATTCACTAAATTCCCATCTAATTACTGATTTAACATTTCTCCAAGCACCTACCTCTTCTAATTGTTTTTTTAGTCCTTCATATTCCTGATTTTCAATTCCAACAGGGCGATAGTCATAACCAAAAGAATTAGGTAATAATCCTGCATTTCTATCAAATTGAAAGTATTTTGTCTCGCAAAATAATCTATCAATTAGTGGGAGATGAGTTGTTGATTGTTTAACAAAACTATTTCTTCCTTTATCTATTTTTAGGAAAACATACCACCCATTAAGATCATTTGGTCCATCAAATCTGACAGTAACTTTAACTTGCTCTGTTCCGTCTCCTCTTAATTCTAAAAAATCTCTTTCACTTGAACAAATGCGGTGTGTTGTTTTATTTACCATTTTCTTATCATATCAGAATTAAGTGTCTGAGGCACTAACACCCCGTAGTTTTATTGATATGTTGGGGTTTATAAATTTATTTAGAACGCCCCAACCAGTACTTTAAGCTAAGGTTAAGGATAATAATTTTAAGAGAATTATTTGGAAAAATATGTAAAATTCAATTAATACTTAAATTTCCTTTCATAATTTTTATGGTCTGAATAATCTATTATTACTGCAAGTATCTTGACATTATCTGAGATTATTGAGTAAACTAATCTCCATCCTTGAGGAAGAGCATACCAGAATAAATTATCAATATTATAATTTTTAATATATTCTTTAGGGATTAGCTCTTTTTTTATTCTCTCTCCACAAAAAGCATTTTCTTTTAAATCATTTATTGTTTTTTGAATGGCTTTTTTTAACCAATCATCATCTTTTAAAGAATTAAATGTTTTCTCTAATTTATCATCTGCAAAAACAATACTATTTGCTGGTTTGAATAACCTCATAATAATCAATATTCTTTTCTGTTTATAAATCTCTTGATTAATTCAGGATTCCATATGTAAACAATATATCCTTCTTTATCAATTCCTATTTTATTGTTGTCATAAAGGTATTGAAGAATAACATTAAATGTTCCCCACATTATTTTTTTAGGCAGTTTATTAAACAATTCTGTTTTCTTGAATTCTCCAGAATTCTTTTCTATAAATTTTTCTACCATTATGACAGTTTCAAGTCTGGGGCTTCTTACAATTATCTTGCTTACATTAAAATTCATCTTCTTCAGTTCCTTTTGTTCCATTTTATTTATCACCTGATAATACTATCAATTGATACTATTTAAATGTTTTTGTTTTGAGGACACGCCCCTGCCGGGAATTGTATGAAAGAGAACTGATTTAAAAGTTGATTATTTTAGGGGAATTAGATTAAAGAAAAGTATAATCTAGGTATTAATCAAAAAATGCCCCAATCTTTTTTTTTCTATTACTTTTCTTAATTTCAAGAACTAAAGGTTCAATTAGTCTTTGACCCCCATTACCTGCAGTTAAAATA
>JBBSXQ010000102.1:0-3555 GCA_038045725.1 Nanobdellota archaeon
TTTTTCTTAGTTTTCACCCTACAGCAAGCTGTAGGGTATAACGATTAATAAAAATTCCTATCTTGTCTTTTGATCATCATGCCTAAGTCCTAATTTGTTTCTAAGAATAATATTAGCTTTAGAGATAGCATAATCAATATGATTAGATGTAAGGAGTAAGAAAAACTTTTTAGCATAAGTAAAATAAGATGTTTTACTTAAATCATTAACTGTTTTTATTAGTAGAGGTGTTGGAATTTTACTTAGATTTGGTTCTGCTTCTTTTAGATTACAGAAATGTTCCCATTCAGCTAGATTCTTAGGTCTTGTTATAACTTTGTTTTTAATTGCCTCTTCATAAAGCTCTGTTGAGGGGTACGGACGATAAACTTTTATATCAATTGCATCAGGCTTATATTTTTTTATAAAATTAACAGTCTCATTCATCTCTTTAACAGTTTCAGTAGGTAACCCTAACATAAAACTTCCGTCAACAAAGATTTTATATTTTTTGCATTGTTTTATAGCATTGATATTTTGTTGAACTGTTGTATCTTTATGTATATAATCAAGAATTCTCTGACTTCCAGATTCAAAACCAAATTGTATTGCCCAACAACCTGCTTTTTTCAAATTTTGCATAACTTTATCATGAGTTTGATCAACTCTTAAAAAAATATGAAAAATAGCATTATATTTAGATAGAGCATCACATATTTTTGTTGTTCTAATGCTTAAATTTGCAAAATTGTCATCTGCAATAGTAAACTCTTTTATATCATACTTATCTAAAACGTTTGTTATTGTTTTGATAGTATTTTCAGTATTGTAAACTCTTAAACTTCTTCCTTTATTATAGCAAAACCTACATCTCCCAGGACATCCTCGAGAGGTGTAGAATGTAGCGAGAGGGTATCTTTTTACTTCTAAAAGATCATAATCTGTAACAGGAAGTTCATTTAGATTAATAAGAGGCCTAAGAGGATTATAATTTAAGTTTTCTAGTTTTGAAATATTCTTCTTAATAGCTTTACCTTTGTCAATTAAGGAACAAATCTCCAATAAAGGAAATTCTCCCTCTCCTCTAACTACATAATCAATATAGGGAAAGTCTAACAGAGATTTTGGTTCAAGTGTTGCATGAATACCTCCAATAATAACTAGTGCAGATGAATTTTTCTTTGTAATCTCTGATACCTGTCTTATATCTCTTAAAACAGTAGAGGTATAACTTGTCATTCCAATAATATCTGGATTAAAACTCTTCAGTATAGAAATTAACTTATTATTGTCATAATCTAAATTTCTATCAAGTACTTTAACCTCATGACCTTTTTCTCTTATAAATGTAGCTAACTCTATTAGTGCTACAGGCATCCAAGGAGTCCTTTCACCAAGATGATTAATATCATAGTTGGCCTGAATAAAAAGAATTTTTGCCATTTTTTATTGTTAGATACAAACATAATTACAATTTTTAAAGATTGTTGTATAACCCTAATCTAAATTATCTCTTTTGTATAAGGTAATTTCCTAATATGAGATATCTTAACCCTGAATTTTCAAAAGTATGGATAGCATCTTTTGGAGATAGAACATTTGGCTCCCCGTGTAGATTAAAACTTGTGTTCAACACTGCACCAATTCCAGTAATTTTCTTAAACTCTTTTATTAACTTATAATAAGAAGGATTCCAATCTTTAAAAACAATCTGTGGCCTAATAGTAAAATCATAAGGATGCATTGCAGCTGGTAAATCTCTTCTTGCCTTTTCAGTAGAGTTAAAAGTTATTACCATATATGGCGAATCTATTTTTTCTGGATTGAATATATACCTCTTCTCATCTTCCTGAATTATGCTCGGAGTAAAAGGCATCCAAAAATCTCTATCTTTTATTAATTCGTTTAACACTCTTATACTTTCCTGATTACTTGGATTAGACAAGATACTTCTATTCCCTAGTGCTCTTGCACCAAACTCACTTCTTCCATTAAGTCTTGCAACTATCTCTCCTCTAGATAGAATCTTCGCAGCCTCAACTTCAATATTTTTCATTTTCTTTATAATATATTTTTTAAAATAATTATTTTCATTAAGAAAAAGAGTTATTTCTTCTTCAGAATAATCTGGACCTAAATAAAGGTCTTTTAAAGGTTTTGGATCAAAATTCAGGTTCTTCCTTCTACAATACTCACTATACCCATAGTAACATGCTCCAAGAGCAGTTGACTCATCTCCTGCACTAGGCATGACAAATATCTCCTCCATTTCACCTAATTCTGATATCTTTTGGCAGGCTTTTACATTCATAGCTACTCCTCCTGAAAGAGATATTGAAGAAATATTTGTCTTTATTATTGAATTTTTAACCCATTCACAAAATAATTCCTCAGTTAATCTCTGAACAGAAGAAGCTATCTTATCAAATCTAACATTTTTCATTTTATCATTTAAAAAATATTCAAAATAAGTCATACTAAATCTTGATTTAAATTTCATCCCATCTACCCATAAAACTTTTTTAAAAGATGGGTAAATTTTGTCTACATCATTTTTTTTAGCATATGGTGCAAGGCCCATCACTTTAAATTCATGTTCGTTTGGTTTCATACCTAAGTAAAAAGTTGTTAAAGCATAAAGAAAACCTAGAGATGCATCCTTCTTTGTCTCAGATATTCTCTTTAAATCTCTCCCATTAAAAATATTTACTGTTGCAGAAGTGGCATAATCTCCCTCTCCATCTATAGAAAAGATAAGTGTCTTTTTGTCTCTTGGTAAATTAAAGCAAGAGGCATAACAATGTGAATCGTGATGATCAATAAAAACAATTTTGTTTTTTTCTATTTTTAACTTATCAGAGATATATTTTCTAGAATGACTAATATTCTTATTAACTTTATAATTATTATATTTTAGATAGTGTCTAAGTTTTAACAGCCAGCCAGTAGTTTTAGGATATCTGTAGAAAATATGACTTCTAAATCTCTTAAAGAAAAACTTTTTCTCCGAAGTTATATTATTAAACATATCGAAACTTTTTCCATCAAGATTATGTATCTCTGTACATTGAGAGACTACAACTAAGTCCAAATCATCTGGTTTAATCCTAGCAAAATCCAAAAGAAAATTTACAGAATTTGAAGGAAAACCCCAGAAATTTTTAACTCTAACAAACCTCTCCTCACTTACACATGCTATTATCTTACCATCTTTTAATAGAGCAGCAGTTGCATTATGGGATGGATGAATTCCTAAGATGTACATTTTAATCAAATTTAGTTAAAGTAAAGAGTATATAAAAATTTCTGTGAGTTTAAAGCAATATTTGTGACATCCTCCTCGCCCTAAAGGGTTGACTTCGTCAACTTTTGCCTTCGGCAAAAGCGAGGCGTCCAATTAATGATTCTTATAATGATGTTGTTCTTGGTTTTCAATATATCTCATCGCCTTTTCAAAATCACTTCCACAGCTCGCACAAAAATATCCATCGTTCCAAAATTCCCCTCGAGGATATCTTTTTCTAAAATCAGGACAAAGCCTAAATAGAATATATGATGACAAACCTTTTATTATCT
>JBBSXQ010000103.1:0-3331 GCA_038045725.1 Nanobdellota archaeon
CATTTGCATTTTCATTTAATCTCCACCAGGAAACTAGTCCTGGAATATTATTTTTTAAGAAAGTTACATCACCAGAACTTCCTCTTGGTGCTGAACAACTTCCATATAAACAACGCCAACCAACAGTAGCGCACTCATCTATCTGGCCGTCACAATCATCATCTAATCCGTTACAGATTTCCGCTATTCCAGGATTTATATTTGACTTATTATCATTACAATCTGTATTGTTTGACACATAATTTAGTGGAGATTGTGAAAGACATGTCTGAATTTTGTTTGTCTCGTTACCATAACTATCACTATCAAAATCAAGATAATATATATTTTGCACTAATCCCTCATCTATTATGCTATTGCAGTTATTATCCACCAAATCACAAACCTCTGCTGATTCAGGATTTATTGTCCTATTGTTATCATTGCAGTCATCTCCACCACACCTATAATCTTGGTAATTATCTCTGTCAGCATCACCACAATCAGGAGCTAACTCTCTCCCACTAATTTCATAATTATCAAAAATTTCTGACTGGATTTTTCCACCAGAACCAGAAATTAAATATCCTATTACTGAAACCTTTTTTAATTCAGAACCATTAAATTTTGTCAAATTAAATGAAAAATCTTTTTGTTCTAATTTATCTAAAGGAGTATCTACTTCAAAATATTCAAATTTATTCTCGCTATTGAAACTAAATTTTATTTTAGCTATCTCTCCATCACCAGTATTTTTCTTTACACTTACGACAACATTGTTTTTTAAAATTGTAACTTTTTTTATATCAAGAGTTGTATCTAATTTCTTAGAAGATATTTGTTCTGTTCCCCCTGATAAAATAGATTTTATTGCAATCCAGATAGTTATGACAGCTATCAGTACTATCATTATCACAAGAAGAGAAGCAATTACAGTAGACATACCTCTTTTTTCCATATAATTATAATTTACCTATATTTATAAACTTTAATTAAATAACTGTAAGTATTAAACCTCCAAAAACTATTTAAAGAAATTGTTATTTTTACAAAGATGTTTAATAAGAAAAAATGCAAAAGCTGTAGTAAGAATATAAGCAAGGAGTATATTTTCTGCCCGTACTGCGGATTTTCAGATAGTGAGGGGTATGATGAGGAGGAATTTGGAATTCTTGGAAATAGTGATATGATTAATAATTCTGTTTTTAATGATCCTTTTTTTAAGAGCATGAATACAGGAATTTTAGGAAAAATGATGAATAGTGCAATGAAGATGTTAGAAAAAGAGATGGAAAAAGAGATGAAACATCAAAAAAATTTCTCAGGAAGAGAGTTTAATCTTTATATTAATGGTAAAAGAGTAGACCCAAAGAATATAAAAATTAATAATATGCCTTTAATACCTATTCTTGAACAAAAAAAGAGAACAGTAAAAGAAAAGATTTTGCATACTCCAAAGAGGGATTTTAGAAAGTTTGCAGGGTTTCCAAAATCAGAACCAACAACAAGTATGAGAAGACTTTCAAACAAGATAATTTATGAGGTAAATATGCCCGAGGTTAAATCAATTGAAGATGTATCCATAATTAAACTTGAAAATAGCATAGAGATAAAAGCATTTTCAGACAAAAAAGTGTATTCAAAAATAATTCCTATAAGTCTTCCAATTATTAAGTATAATCTTTCTAAAGGAAAACTTATTTTAGAGCTTATGTCTGATTAATCATATTGATAATTACCTGTTCACTTTGTTTACAGATATATCATATTTATTAATAAAAAGTTTATAAGAATATTAATGTTTAATGGCTTAATTAAATAGTTGTTTGCTGATTAACAGATAATTGTGCTTTTTACATTAATTGTTAAAAAATAAAAGATAAACAAATCTAACTATCCTCCAAAATCTTTAAAAGAGTTAATAATTATTAGTTTTATGGAGAATACAAAAAATGCATCTGGGAATTATACTTGACGGTAACAGAAGATTTTCAAAACGTCTGATGAAAGAGCCCTGGAAGGGGCACGAGCATGGCGCCGAGAAATTAAAAAAGTTGATTGATTGGTGCCCAGATTTTAACATAAAAGAACTGACATTATACTGCTTTTCTTTGGAAAATTTTAACCGTCCTAAAAAAGAGTTTGAATATCTTATGGATTTATTCAAAAAAGAACTTTTAGATTTGAAAAATAATTCTCAACTTGATGAGAAGAAAATAAGAGTAAGATTTATCGGAAAAAGAGAGCTTCTTGATAAAGAGTTGCAAAATTTAATGAGTGAAATTGAAGAAAAAACAAAGAGTTATAATAATTTTGTTGTAAATTTTGCAATAGCATATGGGGGAAGACAGGAGATAGTTGAGGCAGTAAAAAAAGTAGTATATAATAATGAGGAGATAAATGAGGAGAATATTCAAAAAAACTTGTGGATGCCAGAAGAACCTGACTTGATAATTAGGACAGGAGGAGAGAAGAGAACAAGTAATTTTCTTCCGTGGCAGTCAACATACTCTGAATGGATTTTCTTAGACGCTCTCTGGCCAGAATTTACAAAAGAGGATTTAAAAAATTCAGTAGATGAATTTAATAATAGGCAGAGAAGGTTTGGGAAGTGAGATTATCTCGAAGTATTTGAAAATCTGTGCTTATAATTTATAATAAATGAGCCTGCACAGCTCAGAAAATAAGAAATTTTCTGGGACTTCAATTTTCTTCTTACATCAAATTGAAGTATTTGAACTGTGGACTAAAGTCCACAGAATTAAATTTCATAGAAATTCAATATAAATGAGCCTGCACAGATTTGAACTGTGGACCCCCGCCTTATCAGAATCACCTTCTATGTAGATTTTAATCCGCAATAGAATGCGGTGCGCTACCAGGCTGCGCTACAGGCTCAAGGATAGTTTTTAACGAGGCAATTACGCCTGGGGGAGGTACTATCTAACCAAACTATGCAGATATTTTCAATTTATAAGCTTTTTGAGTTTAGAAATTTTTGATATTTTAGTAAGGAATACTTTTAATTCTCAACTAAATAAACCCTGTATTGGTGCGTTAATTGGTCTTATTCAATAGGTTTTTATAACTCTTTTTCTTTACTTTTTAATGAGTGAAACAGACAAAATAAAAGAAAAGATAAAAAAAGAACTTAATGAGATTGCCTTGAATAAAGAGACCTTTATTAAAGATTTAAATGACCCCGAAGCATACGGGCATTCTGCTGGAACTCCATTAGAAGCTTGGATTAAAGAACAACTTTCTAAAAAAGGATGGGTAGTATATTTTCCAAATGAGTTTATTAATCGTTATACCCTACAGCTTGCTGTAGGGTGAAAACTAAGAAAAACTA
>JBBSXQ010000104.1:0-4549 GCA_038045725.1 Nanobdellota archaeon
GATTGTTTGATTTTTGACTACATACGCCACGGGCTTTAGCCCGTGGTAGTTAACAGGAAAATATCTACAAATTACAGCAAGAAGCAACTAATCAAAAAGCAGAAATTGATTTAAGATTTAATAAAGCAATGGAAGTTTTGCTTGGCAAGAATAATTAAATTTAAAACCTTATTTTTTCTATTAAGATTCCTAGCCATAAATCAATGGCTGGGCTACACGCTTGTTAATAGTGTTTTCATCTGAAAACCATGAAATTCAAAAATGACATTAAGTAGCTATAAAGGAAATGAAAACGAGTTTAGCGAAATATGAAGTTTTGGTGATTTACTTTTAATTAACAGGCTACAAATTGCCGGTCTGTCTAGGCTTTACCTTAACAGAAACCTGAACATCAACTCCAATAATGATAATTTGGCTAATTCCAATGGCAATTGTCGAATAGCTCAGAGCATATTTAGGCTAGGATTTTATTCAAATGGTTAGAACATACAATAACATTTATTGTAAAATAATTAATATAGAGAATCTAATTATTGCTTATAAAAAAGCAAGAAAAGTGAAAACAAAAAAGAATTATGTTATTGAATTTGAGAAAAATCTAATGATTAATTTGTTAAAGTTAAGAGAAGAGCTATTAAATCAGACTTATAAACCTCAGCCATTAGTTATATTTATTCTAAGAGACCCAAAGACTAGAAAAATATCAAAATCTGCTTTTAGAGATAGGATTGTTCATCATGCAATTGTTAATGTTTTGGAGCCAATTTTTGATAGGGCATTTATCTATGATTCTTGTGCAAATAGAAAAGGCAAAGGAAATTTATTTGCTTTAAAGAGGTTTTATGAATTTATTAGAGAAGTTTCAAGGAATGGGAAAATTAACGGATGGTTTAATAAGAATCAGATTAAAGGATATTGTTTTAAAGCAGACATAAAACATTATTTTCAGGAAGTTAATCATGATATTCTGATTAATATAATAAAAAGAAAAATTAACGATGAGAGAATTATATGGTTAATCTGGCAAATATTAAAGAACTACCAAGAGAAAGATAATAACAAAGGCATGCCCTTGGGAAATTTAACATCTCAATTTTTTGCTAATATTTATCTTAATGAATTAGACTATTTTGTAAAACATGAATTAAAAGTAAAATATTATATAAGATATGTTGATGACTTTGTTATCCTGCATTCTTCTAAAATGGAACTTAAAATTTGGAAGCAGAAGATTGATAAATTTCTGAGAGATAAATTAAAATTAGAACTACATTTTCAAAAATCAAAAATTATTTCTTTATCAAAAGGGATTGATTTTGTTGGGTTTAGGAATTTTTATTATTTCAGATTATTAAGAAGAAGGAACATCAGAAAGATGCTTGTTAAAATACAGAATTACAAAAAAGGAGATATTCCTAAAGAAAAAATACTTGAAATTTTCCAAGGATGGAATGCTTATGCAAAATTGGCTAATAGTCTAGGAGTAAGAAGAGAGGTTGTTAGGAAGATTTATTCACAAAACCAATAATCTTTAAACATCTTTTATACTTTTATTTAATTTACTAGATAACTGAATATTTAATCAAATCAAATTCTTTAAATACTTTTGTTTGCTTGCTAAAATATGCTTACTACAAAACAAATCAAAGAAATTAAAGAGCATCTAGACAAAGCACAAAATCCCCTATTCTTTTTTGATAATGACCCTGATGGTTTATGTTCTTTTCTTTTGTTACAGAGATATATTGGGAGAGGAAAGGGAATTCCAATAAGATCCTTTCCAGACCTTACAATAGAATATTTCAGAAAGATTAAGGAGCTTAATACAGATTATATCTTTATACTGGACAAGCCTGTTGTTTCTGAAGAGTTCTTAAAAGAAGTAGAACAAACAAATATTCCGATTGTCTGGATTGACCATCATGCTATGGATAAAAAAAAGATACCCTCTTTTGTTAATTATTATAATCCTTTATTTAATAAATCAAAAAAAAGCGAACCCACAACATATCTTTGCTACCAAGTTTCTCAGAAAAAAGAAGATATCTGGCTTGTTGTAGCAGGATGTATTTCAGATAAATTTATTCCAGACATCTACTCTGAACTTGAAAAAACAAATCCTGATTTATATATCAAATCTAATAATGCATTTGAAATTCTCTTTAAATCACCAATAGGAAGAATTGCAAGAATTTTTGGCTTTGCTTTAAAAGACAGGACAACTAATGTTATTAATATGCTTAAATTTTTAATGAAATCAAAATCACCAAATGATATTTTAGAAGAAAATTCCCAAAACTATACTATGCACAAGAGATTTAATGAGATAGATCAAAAATATAGAAAACTTCTTGAGAGAGCAGAAAGTTTAGCAACAACTTCTGAAAAAATATTATTTTTCCAGTATGCTGGAGATTTAAGCATAAGCAGTGACTTATCAAATGAATTAATGTATAAATTTCCAGATAAAGTTATAGTAGTTATGTATGTTACAGGAGTTAAGGTAAACATTTCTGTAAGAGGGAAAAAAATAAAAAAAAGAGTATTAAAATCTTTAGAAGAATTAGAAGGAGCCACTGGAGGAGGGCATGATGATGCTGTTGGGGCAAGAATAAAAATAGAAGATCTTGAGAAATTCAGAAAAAATATGATTGATAATTTTAAGGAAAAATAATTGTATTGTCCCTTAATTAGAAGATATAAAAATTGCTTTTATTGTCACGGATGAACATAATTTTTAATCATAAATTTACACATCCTCTTATAAATCTAATAATTTACTTCTGTATATTAATAACTAACATCCATTCTGCGAGCTTGCGAACAGGTAATTATTTACACTATAGAAAACTATAAAAAGAACAAGTTCTTTAATAAATTACATGATAGCAGGACTTAAACATTGGAATCTGAGAAGATGTACGATGATTGTAGTCTATGCTAAAGGTAAATATTTCTCGCTTTAATTCAGCTACTCTTTTAAGTCTGAATTGAGGTTTATTTTATTAACTTTGGCTTAAAAGGGTTCTGTATTTCTACGAGATTTTACAAAATGGAAAAGAAAATGAAACAGGAGAAAGAATTTGTAGAAAGAGAGCTAAGTTACTTAATGGAGCAGACATTGCAACTTGAGAATGAGCTTTATCTGATAACAAGTAATAATTAGCAAGATTAATAAAAATAAAGATTTGATTATTAGCAAGTATGCTGAAGACTCCTTATGGATAACTCTAGATGAGATCAAGAGATTTGGAAGTAGAGGTGTAACATGCCGAGCAGGAGAGATAAATGACATAGCTCTTAAATTAGAGTGTATGGGATGTATTAAATTAAGTTATGCAGAACCATCAGTTAATTTAGTCATAGATACTGATGAAGCTATAAGAGATATTTTATTTGGAAATTATTTAATAAATTTAACTTATCTAAAAGAACTACCTATAATTAATAACTTTTTCCAATATAAACAACTTCTTTTGCTTTTCTTCCACAGATAATACAATTACCAACAGGTTTTTCTATTTTATCTGCTAAAACTCCTCTGACTTCAGCACCAACTTCTTTTTCAATATATTTTGCACATTCCTCTCCATCTTTATCTATTGAACAAAAATTAACTTTCACAGTTTTCTTTTTTTCTATTAATTTTTTTAATTCTTGTTTTGATTTACACTCTGCTAAGCTATCTTTTAAGAACTTATCAGCTTTGTTTTTTAATCTCTTATCAAACTCCTCTCCTAAATTTTTTATTTTAGAAATTTGTTTTATTGATATCTTTTCTTTTTTTCTAATATCTCTTGTAAATAAAGTTAATTCCTTTTCTTTAATCTCTTTTTCTCCTATTTCAATTCTAAACGGAACACCCTTTAACTCCCACTCGTAGTATTTTTCTCCAGGTCTTTTTTCTGATGAATCAATTTCACATCTCACACCTGAACTTTCCAAATCTTTTTTTATCTTATCTGCTTCCTTAATTATTTTCTCCTCATTTTCTTTATTAAATATTGGAACTATTACTACCTGTACAGGAGAGATGCTAAATGGGAGAACTAATCCATAATCATCTCCGTGTGTTGATATTACAGAAGCAAGAATTCTGGATATTGCAGGACCGTAACAAGTCTGCCAGACATATTCCTCTTTTCCAGAATCGTCTTTAAATTTAACATCAAATGCTTTTGAGAAATTCTGCCCTAGCAGATGTGTTGATGGTTGCTGAATTATTTTTCCATCAGGCATTAGTGAATCAGAGCCAATTGTATAAACAGCTCCGGCAAATTTATCCCATTCAGGCCTTTTTAGCGGAAGAAAAGCAACCCCAAATCTATTATGCATTACTTCATCTGTTGTTCTTATGTCTTCCTGAACCTGATTTTCTGCCTCTTTTTTTGTTGCAAAACAATCATGAGCTTCTATCCAAAAAAACTCCCTACTTCTTATTAGAGGACGTGTTGCTTTTGTTTCATATCGGTAAACACTTGCTCTCTGATATATTTTTAGAGGAAGGTCCCTGTGACTTCTAATCCATAATGAATACAACTGATACATT
>JBBSXQ010000105.1:0-9733 GCA_038045725.1 Nanobdellota archaeon
CAACTTCTTTTAGTGCGTTTTTTTGAACTTCATAAATTTGTTTGCATGCTTTCTTAGCCATCTCAACTGCTTCTTTTAGCTGTTCTGGTTTAATTTTCCCATCTACCTGAATATGAGTTATCTCACCGTTATGAGTAAGAGTTATAGGAATATCTGTTGAGCCCTCTCCCTCTTCCCAGTCCTCTTCTTTTTTTGTCAGGTCAACAACTAGCTGTTTGTCAAGCTTTCCAATAGAAACACTAGATACCATATCTTTCATAGGTATTCCTGCATGAGCTAGAGCCATTGAAGCAGCATTTATTCCAGCACATCTTGTCGAGGCATTTGCCTGAAGAATATTTATATAGACATCTACAACTGTACTTGGATACTGGTCAATCATAACAACAGGTTCTAGAGCCCACTCAGCAATTTTTCCTATCTCTGTGCTTCTTCTGTTTGGTCCAGGTCTTGCTCTCTCTGCAACTGAGAAGCTAAACATATTATAAGTGCATCTTAAAGTTCCTTTTTCAGGGTCTTGCTGATGCTGTGGGTGCATTTTTTTAGGCCCGTAAACAGCAGCAACTGCAATAGTATCTCCGAATGAGAACATAGCACTTCCATCTGCATTTGGAATTACCCCGACTTTTGCTTTGATTGGCCTTAGCTCATCTGGCTTTCTTCCATCTGGTCTTTTGAATCCGTCAGAATCTTTTTTCTTTGATTCTGTGGCACCAGGATTCTTTGAATCATGTGTGTCTTTTTCTTTTGTCATCTTTAATTATTTTGATTATATTTTTTACAATCTTTTGAAATATCACATCTACTAGCCATTACTATTTCATTATCAACATTACATAAACCTATTGTATATCCAAATGATTGGTATTTATTACATCCAGGAGTTAAAGTAACTTCTGTAATTATATTTCCTCCACTCATAACAACAGATAATAAATTTGATTTTAACATTTTATTTTCCCCTCTCCTCGTCGAATAATTTTTTTATCTCTTCAGTTAATCCGCTGACAAATGATTTATTGCTTATGAACAAAATTGCTTTCTTGGCAAATAACTCATCTTCTATTTTTTCTCCCTGTATCCAGATAAATCCATTCTGTCCTACAGTAATATTGCATTTAGTTTCATCTTTTATTAATTTAATCATGCTTCCCTCTTTGCCGATTATTCTCGGAACTTTATTTGGATTTATCTTAACTATTATTCCTTCATCTACTCTCCCTAATCCTCTCTGTTTTACTGTCAGGTCAATTCCTCTTCTTCCAACATTCCATATTTTTGCAACAACCAAATCTCCTATATCCATAACTTCATCAAGGCTGTTTTTGTCAACATATCTTGGAACTTCCATAAGTGATAAAAATGCTCCTTCAGCAGAATTTATATCAACAACCCACCCGTTAAAAGTTATGTTTTCTACTTTTCCTATGACAACATTTCCTCTTCTTGGCTGATAAACTCCGGATAGTGGAATTATTTTAACAAGACCATTTGTCTCTTCTGCTAACCCGTATCTCATAGCAACAATTTCTCCACCTATTTTTTCTGTTCCCTCTCCAGGAAGATAATTATCTCCTTTTACAATAACCTCTCCAGGTATTACAACTTCACGTTTTGTTTTTTCACTCATTTTATATCCTCCTTGATTTCTTCAGTAATAGCGCTTCCGTGCGTTACTGCATTTAATCTGTCAAAAAAATTCATAACTGCACCAGCAGGAACAGAGACAACAATTTCTAAGTTTCCATTGTCTAGCCAGTTTTCTTTTTCCTTATACTGGCTTACTATTCCGTAAGATTTTCCAGTATGAATAGCAGGTATTGTTATCTTTATTTTTTTCATCTCAATTTTTATAGGTATGACTTTGCTTATTTCCATGATTATTTCCTGAATCTGATTTTCTATCGGAACATTTTTTATATTGACATGAGCTTGTTCTAAAGCAAGTCTTATTCTCTCAGAAGTATGAGGGTTTCCTGTTTTTGGGTCAACTGAATTTGTTGCTAAAAAATCAATTACTTGCTTAAATTTCTTGTCTCTTTCTTCATCTCTATGTTCCTGACTAACTAAAACCTCTCCACTCTTAACAATTTTTTCAGCTATCTCATGTACATCATCTGTTCCAAAAGCATTTTTTAAATCAGAAGATGGAGGTACCTGTCCTTTTTTTGAATCAGAGAATATTCTGTCAATTTCCAAGAAATCATGTGAGCTTCCGCCGGTTTTCTTGAATTTTAATGCTGCATCCATATCAACTAGAATTTCAAAATGTTTTCCTGCTTGCTTGATTCTTGCTATTGTTTGGGTCATTTTACTTTACAAACTCCATGATATCATTTCCCTCTACTCTTTTTTGAACTCCATCATCATTTTTAATATAAACTAGCTCAAATCTGCTTATGCTAAATTTTTTATCCTGAATATCCTCAAGTATATCAAGTGCAATTTTTGCACCTTTTTTTATTGTTAAATCATGCTTATACTTCTCTCTTAATTTTTCCTTTATCTTTTCATCACTCTCTCCTATTGCATTTGCATAATATGCAAGGTAATTACCACTTATATCACTGGTATAAAGCTCTGGTTTTTTCTTGTTTATTCCTGCAACAATAAGAGCAACTCCAAAAGGCCTTGCTCCGCCATACTGTGTAAATTGCTGTTTTAGGTTTGCTATCTCTTTTATTATTAATTCAGGCTCTATTGGAGAGTCATAAGTAACTCTGTGCTGTTGCGCTAAAAGCTGGGCTCTCTCAATTAAAATTCTTGCATCAGAGACAATTCCGGCAACACTTGAGATAAGATGTGAGTCAATCTCATATATTTTATTTGCAGATTTTTGTACTATTAATTTGTCCTCTGTTCTCTTATCAGCAATAATAAATACTCCGTCAGAACATACCATTCCAATACTTGAACTTCCAAGTCTAACTGTCTTCTGAGCATACTCTACCTGTAGCAAGTGCCCTTCAGGAGAGAACATAGTTGCAGTTCTGTCATAACCCATTGCTTGGTGTTGTAAATCTGTTGGTATTTCCATTTCTATAATTTTAGAGAAATTTATAATCAAACTAAACTTTATTCTCTATTCTCTTTACGCAATTTTTAAGAAGTATCTATTTAAAAAGTTTTCGGATGAAAAATCCTTATGAAGAGTGTTTACTCTTCAATCCCTTAAGCGTTCCGCTTACACCCTTAACTGTTAGCTTTTCATGCCACACAGCAAGCGAGGCTCTGACATGATTAACTGACTCTCTATTTATACATATAATTGCATTATTTTCTCCTAATTTAATAAAAGTCAACCCTGTTTTTGACATTCCCAATACACCTATAAAATTGAGTATTGCCATCTCAATATTCTCTTTTAGGTTCTTTCCACTAACAAGAAGGTATCTCTTTTTCTCTCTCATACTTGGTTTTAGTGATTTCATGAATTAATATATTATTTCTAATTTATATTCTTTTGCGAGACTCTCTTTTCTGCCCTCTTTTTTTGAATAATACAATAATAAGAGCTATAAATGCAATTATAATCATAAAAATAATAATTTTCAATCTATCTACAATCTTACTTAGAGAATTTATTCTTTTATTAATTTCAGTATTATCTTCACTTTTAACTGTTTTATTTTCAGTAGAATTATTTTCCCTTGTTTTATCCTGATTTAATATTGGCTCGTGAATTGTCTGGATAGTAAGATTTGCTTTTTTATCTGAAATACTATCTAATTTAAGATAGAGGTTATAATAATCAGGAGATGTTATATTCATTTTAACACTCTGTCCAACACCTAAAAATAATTTTATAGGATTGCTGTAAATAGTTATATTGACAAAATTACTTCCAATATAATCCATGCTCAGATTATGTTTATTTGTTAAATCATCAAAAAAGATAAAAATTACTTTATCATCTTTTTTTAACTCCTGTCTATATCCTCCTGAAGTTTGTTCAGCAGTTGGTTTGTAGATACTTTGAGTTGTAAAAATACTTCCTCCTCCACCTCCTCCTCCAGAAGAGCTAACTGTCTGAACTATATTTGTTATTGTGAAGTTTCTTGTCTGAGAATTTGCTTTATTTGAAACAGAGTCAGTGCAGTTAATGCTCCACGAGTGGCTTCCCACAGATGTTGAGTTTGTAAATGAATTTGTTCCTCCTGATTTATTTACAGAGGAGTTAAAGTTTATCTCTATTCCATCTAGTATAAGGGAGCAGTTTGTTGGAGTTAAATCTGTAACATTAAAGCTGAATGCAACACTAGAATCAGTTGAAGAGTATGCCTCTGCCGGACTTATCAGCGAGATGTTTGGAATAGTAATATCATAAGTAAATGTATAATTTAAATTTGCAAGAGCATACTGAGAAAGATTGTTTGAAGCAAGGCAATTCCATGAATAAGCAAACTCATTAGTAAAGTTATACTGGAATAATGTCGAGTTTAAATTTCCAGATATATTTGTTGTTAAATTATAGATTAAATCTCTTGAAGAATTCCACACAAATAAAGTTATATTCTCTAGCTTTCCTAAGGTTGTCTGAGATGAACAGTTAAAAAATGTTTGATTTTGATTTGTGAAAGTATTATCTGCTGGAGAGTTAAGAGAGACAGTAAGGTTAAGAATGCTAAAACTGAAATTAGTATCCATATAAGAAGGATTTCCTTTTACATCATAAGCAAGGCAGTTCCATTTATACTCTCCGTAAGAAAGAGAGGTGATGTTGATAGAGAGTAAATTATAAAATTCAGAAGTTCTTGAAGTAGTTTGATTGATTAAGCTATTGCTTGAATTCCATATAAAAAAAGTTATGTTTGAAAGTTGAACCGCATCAGTAGCATTACATAAAAATGTCTGGTTATTATTTAATGTGACTGTATTATTTGCAGGAGAGATTAAAGTAACATTCGGAAGGATACTGTCTAGAGATAATATTGCAGATAAAATATCAACTCTTGAAAAATTAAGCCCTGTTGCTGAATCAGTTATTCTTTTTCCAGTGTTATTTAATATGGCTTCTATTTCATAAGGGGTTGGAACTCTTCCATTCTGTAGTCTAAAAAATTGTCTTACTAGTGCAAAAGCTCCTGAAACATGGGGAGCAGCCATTGATGTTCCAGAACAAACCATGTAATCTCCAGCGCAGAAACAAGATGAAATGCATGAAGCTGAATTCCATCTTGTAGAATTTATTCCTCCTGTTAGGGTTGCATCACCACCAGGAGCAAGTAGATTAGTAATATTATTTCTATCTGAAAAACTAGATATAGCATCAGATTTTGTTGATGATGATACTGAGGTTGCATTTTGAATGCATGCAGGAGAGGCAATATGAGTTGTGTTCCCTCTATTTCCTGTTGCAACTACTACAGAGATATTATTCCCAACAGCAGAGTTTATTGAGGGTGCAAGAGAGTCTGAATTACAATAGCTATTATAAAGTCCTCCTCCAAGACTCATGCTTATAACAGAGATATTATACAAAGAAGCATTACTAATACACCAGTCTATAGCAGCCTGGATATCTGAACTTAATCCATCACCACTTGAATTTAATACTTTTACTGCAACTATGCTTACATTTACTCCAATCCCTTTAATACCTCCTGCTGCTGCAATAATTCCTGCAACATGTGTTCCGTGCCCGTTATTATCAGAAGCATTACTACTCTCTGCAAGATTTCCTTCACAGCAATCAGCATTTATACCCTCTGTAAGAGAGCAGTAACAGTGCTCTGCAATTACTTTTCCCTGAAGAGATGAGTGTGTGGAATTAACACCAGTATCAATCACACAGACACTCTCGCTTATTCCAGTTATATTTACTCCGTAAACCTGGACTGGCCAGGATTTAGTAGCATTAATTAAAACAGTTGTATCTTTGAGAAATGCTTTTACAGGCATGTCAATCTCAACTGACTCAATATTTTTATCTGTCTTTAAAAAGTCTATCTCTTTGTTAGATACCTCAATAGCAACACTATTTTCAAAAATATGGTTTACCTCTTCATCCTGTAAATTAGTTAAAATTTCTTCTTTAATTTCCTCTTTTTCTGAATTTATCTCTGATTGTGTTTTTTTAGTTTTTATGAAAATTCCTTTTTCATTTTCAGGTTCTTTTATATTTATGATGATCCTTACATCATTGTTATTTTCTAGAGAATTATAAACTTCCGGACTAATTTTCTCATTTTCGTAATTTGAACTTACAAAAAAAATACATACTACAAAAAAGATAATTAAAAATGTGTAAAAGAATATTTTTTTCATTTTCTGAGGTTTGTTTCATATTTTTTCACAAACGAAGATTTGAAAAATTTCTTATTTTTCATTTTTTGTTTATTACACTGCATTTTCCATTAATACATCCACAATATCCTGCTCCGCAATCCAGAGGCCCTGAACAGACTTGTGTGCAGAAGATATCCTCACACACAGGAGCTTTATCAAAACTAACACATGAACTAGGATGACAGCATCCTGCAGGAACACAATCATCATTGATTTCACACTCTTTACTAACATCACTTTTAGTTGTTTTGATATAAAAATAAGTCATAAAACCAATAATAACAATAATCAATGCTAAAACTAACACTACTTTTAACCTCTTTTTCATAAATATAAATATCAAAAACTATTATTAAATGTTACTTCTTAAGAAGATATAAACTACCAAGAATTTTTAAACCTGATTTTCCTTAAATTATAAGATTATTAAAAGAGAAAAATGGAAATTCATAGTATTGGTGGTTTTAATGAAGTTGGAAAAAATATGACTGCTGTAAATTTAGGAGATGATGCAGTTATATTTGATGCAGGAATATATCTTCCAGCTGTAATAGAGCTTCAGGAACAAGAACTGCAACCACAAACTTATACTGAAAAAAGATTAAGAAATATTGGAGCTCTACCTGATGATTTGACTCTGGACAAGTATAATATAAGAAGTAAAGTCAGGGCAATTATGTTAGGACATGCCCACCTAGATCATATAGGTGCAATTCCTTATATTAGCTATAGATATAATGCTAATGTTGTAGGAACACCCTTTACAACAACTGTTTTAAAAAAAATAATGGATGATTCTAGTATAAGAATACCTAATAAGATAATGTCTGTAAACCCGAATTCTTCATTTACTATCAAGGGAAAAAAAAGAAATTACACTGCAGAGATGATTAACATAACTCACTCGACAATTCAGTCTACAATGATGGCTCTTCATACTCCAGAAGGAGTTATTTTATACGCTAATGATTTTAAATTTGATAATAATCCTATTGTCGGACTACCTCCAAACTATGATGCACTAAAAAGGATTGCGAAAGAGGGAATAAAGGCACTGATTGTTGACTCTCTTTATTCTGGAGACGAGAGAAAAACTCCGAGTGAAAAAATAGCGAGAGCACTTCTTGAAGAAGTTTTGCTTACTATAAGAAACGAAAAATCAGCAATATTTGTTGCAACATTCTCCTCTCATATTGCAAGAATAAAAAGCATTGTTGACTTTTCAAAAAAATTAAACAGGAAAGTTTATGTTATTGGAAGAAGTCTAAACAAATATATTTCTGCCTCAAAAGAAATTAACAGCTGTCCATTCAGGAACGAGATAACAGTAGGCAGCTATAAAAATCAGGTAGAGTCTATTCTTAAAAAAGTAAATAAGAATAGGGCTGGGTCACTTATTATTTGTACAGGGCATCAGGGAGAGCCAGGAAGCATACTTGATAGAATTGTAAGAAACAAGCTTCCATTTGAATTTAGAAATAATGATAATCTGATTTTTTCTTCAAAAACAATACCTACTCCAATAAATATTGCAAATAAAGAGCAAATTGACAAAAAAGTTAAGAAATTAGGGGTAAGGGTTTTTGATAATGTTCATGTTTCTGGACATGCAGGAAGAGAGGATTTAAGAGATCTTATTACATTACTAAATCCAGAAAATATTATTCCTGCACATGGTTCAACTCAACAGTTAACTCCGATGGTTGAACTGGCAAGAGAGATGGGATATAGAGTTGGAAAAGAGTGCCATCTTATGCAGGATGGACAAAAGCTGAGGTTATAATGGTTAGAGAAGATATTTTAGAGGGATTAAAAAGAGCAGTGCAAAGAGGAAGTACTCTTCAGAAGGCAATGGTTAGTTTTTATAATTCAGGATATACTAAAGAAGAGATTGAAGATGCTGCAAGAGAGCTGCAAAAACAAATGCATCAGATAGAGGTTCAGAGAGTTGTGCAACAACCCTCACAACTAACTATACAAAAACCACAACAACCTACACAACCACTACCTCAACAAAACCAACAACCAGTAGTTCAACAACCTTTACAACCTCAACCTCAAAAACTACAACAAGTAACACCACCAATAGTTCAGCAATCTCAACAATCAACACCACAAGTACAGTCGAGAATTACAACTCAACAATATAATCCTTCACTAATACAGCAGTCTAAAGATTACAGTTATCCTGTAATGCAACAACCTTCACAATATTTTAAACAACCATTATCTCAGGAAACTGGAGATAAACAACAGGTAGTTTCAAAGTACCCAGATAATAATCAAGGAAAATCAGAAGGAACTTTAATTATTGTGCTTCTGTCAGTTATACTTCTTTTTCTTTTTGGAATTCTAGTTTCTCTTATCTTGTTCAAGGAAGATATTATTAATTTTTTAAATAAGTTATTATAAAAATGATATATCAGATAGCAGAAGATTCATATCTTTTATTAAAAATTATTCAGGAGAGAATTCCAAACCTTTTAAATAAGAATCCTAATCTAAAATTTTTAGAAATTGGTTCTGGTTCTGGAATCCAGCTTGAGACAGCTCTTAAATCAGGAATTAAAAAAGAGAATATTTTTTCCTGTGATATAAATACAGAGGCTGTAAAACATTGCAAAAAAGTTGGATTTAACTGCATAAAATCTAACTTATTTGAAAAAATAAAAGGAAAATTTGACTTGATTGTTTTTAATCCTCCTTATCTTCCAGAAGAAAAAAAAGAGCCTAGAGATTCAAAACTTTCAACTACAGGAGGAAAAAAAGGTAGTGAGTTAATAAATGAATTCTTAAGACAGGCAAAAAAATACCTAAACAAAGACGGAAGAATTTTTTTGCTGACAAGCAATCTAACAAAAGGAATTAATTTTAATAATTATAAAAAAAAGAAAATAGAGGGAGAAAATCTTTTCTTTGAAAAGATTTTTGTCTGGGAGTTGAGAAATTAGTATTTTTCAATCAATTTTAATATTCTAGATTTGCGTTCCTATAGTCACGAATGAATTTATTTATTAAAATATATAAGTGCAATATAAAGAGGTTAATCATCATCAATTATAATAACTTAAGTAGTATCAATATTTATCCATTAATAGATATTTTTTAAACGAAAATCCTAACAGAGTTGGATTTGAGTTATATTTATATTAATAACTTTCATCTCTTAATATCCTTCCATCCAATCTTCTTGCTCTTTAGATTTCTAAGCTGTTCAAACTGCTCCTCAAAAACTCCTCTCTCTTTCTGATATATAATTCCTGTAGGTATTTTTTTAGCAGTGTTATAATCAAACTCCTCTGCTTTTTTCCATGCTTGTTCAAAACTTGTTATATCATGCTTTGCTTCTTCTAGGCTGTAAATTTTTTCTTTATATCCAGAATCAGGATGGAAGATTATGCACGGCTGCAGTATTTCTATGAATGCAAATCCTTTGTGCTTAAAT
>JBBSXQ010000106.1:0-1075 GCA_038045725.1 Nanobdellota archaeon
ATAAATTCTTAAAATACTTAAAGAATATAAAAGACATATGAACAATTTAGCCAGCATATTTAATAAAGCATGTATCCAGCCAGTAAATCTTGATACATATAATAATTTAGTTAATTTCCTTAGAAATAAAAAATATTGTGAAAAAAACACCAAAAGAATAACTATTGGGTTTGGTTACAATTAATTTTCATTCCAAAACAGCTTTTATTCTCCTAACACCTGCACTTGAAGATTCTTCTTTGATTATCTTTAATCTTCCAATTTCACATAAATTAGAAACATGCGGACCCGCACAAATCTCTTTAGAAAAATCACCTATTGTGTAAACTGAAACTTTTTCTCCATATTTTCCATCAAAGACACCAAGAGCACCTTTTTTCTTTGCTTCTTCAGGAGACATCTCTTCTCTAATAACTTCACAGGATTTTTGAATTTGCGCATTAACTAATTCTTCTGTATCTTTTATCTCCTTATCTGTGAGTTTTCTTGGAAATGAGAAATCAAATCTTATTCTTTCAGAAGTTATATTACTTCCTTTTTGGATTATATTATCATCTTTTAAAATTGTTCTTAATGCTGCTAGTAGAATATGTGTTGCTGTGTGTAATTTTGTTGTTTTTTCTGAATTATCTGCTAATCCTGATTTGAACTTTCCAGCAGAAGCTGTTCTTGAAAGTTCCTGGTGTTTTTCAAGTTCTTCCTGAAATTCTTTTTCAAAAATGTTTATTTTTTTCTCTTGTGCAAGCTCTCTTGTCATTTCAAAAGGAAATCCATAACTCTGATATAAAAGAAATGAATCTTCTCCAGAGATTTTCTTTTTATCTTTAATTAATTTTTTGAATTTATTCATTCCTTTTTCAATAGTTTCATTAAATTTTGTCTCTTCTTTTTCTAATTCATCTAAAATTAATTTTTTATTTTTTTGAATGTTTTTATAATCATCATAAATTTTAAAGACCGGCTCTGCAATTTTTGGAGTAAAAGAGTTAATTACTAACTCTCTTCCAAATCTAATTACTCTTCTTATAAATCTTCTTAGAACATAATCTCTTTCTGTATTGCTTGGAACTATTCC
>JBBSXQ010000107.1:0-2316 GCA_038045725.1 Nanobdellota archaeon
TCAGGATTATACTCTGTATTTGGCTGTGTTCTAGCTAATTTTGTCAGAGGAATTGGTTTTTCTAAAGAAGTTGTTGCTACAATATTTTGTATTTTGTAGTTTGTTTTTGTCATCTTATACAAAATTATGGAAAAATGTATTTATAAAGCTTTATAAATAGCTAAAATTTCTATTTTTTAATTATTTTTGAATTCTCTCTCTACTTCTTTAAGAGTTGTTATCTCAGAAAGTGGTTTGTCTGGTCTTAGAGCAGTAAGTCTAGGGAATCTTAAAGCAAAACCAGAACTGTAGGATTGTGATTTCTGAATCTCTTGATAGGTTATAGAGACAACTATCTTTGGAGTTATAATTACATTCTTTCCATCTTCTTTAATCACAAGAGGCTTTAGAAGTTCTGTTAACTCTTCAAAAGAAACTCCCTCGCTAATTTTTTCTTTTATTCCTGTTCCAACTTTTCCAATTTCTAAAAAATTATTTCTGTCTCTACAAGAGAGAATAAAACTACTTAACCATCCGCTTCTTTTTCCTGTTCCATACTCTGCTCCTGTTATTACTAAATCAAAATCTCTCTCTTCAGGTTTTATCTTGAGCATATAACCAACTCTGTTTCCTGGCTGGTAAGGAGTGTTTAAACTTTTCATCATTACACCCTCCTGATTATCTAAAAGAGATTCTTTGTAAAACATTTTTGCTTTTTTTTCACTGTCAGTTATTATCTGCTTTGCACAGACTATCTTATAAGGTTGATTTTTTACTATCTTTCTTATAAGCTCTGTTCTTTTTTCAAATGGTTCGTCAATCATAGATTTTCCATTATAATACAAAATATCAAATACATTTATCTCTACAGGAAGCTCTTCCTGTAATCTCTCTATCTCATACTTTCTTCTTATTCTCTGACTTATCTCCTGGAAAGGCCTGTATTTTTTTGTCTTTCTATCAAAACCAACAACCTCTGAATCAAGAATAAAAGAATTTCCTTTTATATACTCCTGCACATATTCTCTAACTTCTGGAAATTGTTTTGTTACATTTTCAAGCCTTCTTGTAAATAGAGATATCTTACCATCTTTTTTGTGGATAAGCATTCTAAACCCATCATATTTATACTCTAACACAACAGGTTTTCCAAGTGCCTTAAATCCTTCCTCTATTGATTTTACTTTCTGTGCAAGCATTACTTTTGTTGGACTTCCTGCTTCTAGGGAAATTTCCTCAAATCTTTCAAGATTACTCTTTCTTGCTATATTAAAAATTAGTGCCAAATCATTTGACTTGTCTATTGCAGCCTGGATTTTTTTAGAAGACTCTTTTATATCATCAGGAAAAAAAGAATGAACAATTGCCTCTCTTATTGTCCCCTCCTGAATACCTACTCTTAAATCTCCAATAACTGTCCTTATAATATATTTTGCCTCTAAAGGAGATGCAGACATGAGTAATTCAGTTATTAAAGAAACTTTCCTGTCAACAGTTCCATCTCCAACTAAATCAGGGAGTTTTCTTAAATTTTCTAAAACTTTTTCTGTAGTCAGTATTTTAGAGTGTAGAGTTGTCTGCTTTCTTTTTCCTACTACCTCTTCAGATACTTCTCCTAAATCTCCGACTGACTTCCATTTTTCTACAATATCTCTAGATTCTACTCCGCTTGATTTTGAAATTGCCTTAATTGCAATCTGACTGCTCACTCCTATTTTTTTATCTTCATGTTCTGGGTAAATCCTCCCTAATAAAAGATAAAGTATGCTACTATCTGACTCGTGTAAAAACCTCAAAAACTTAGATAAAATAGAAATCTTTTGAAGTCTTTTTGTAGTAGATGATATCTCTTCATAAAGTTCTGCTAGTTTTAAGTATTGCATTTTGTTACCCTCATTTACAATAAAATCTAATCCGTTAAATATATATATATTTCCATTAAATATTGTAAGTTTTTAACTTGACGAAAAAATGAAAAAGGAGGTGAAAAATAAAAACAATGAAACAAAAAGAGTGGATGATTGTTATTGCGGTTATAATTATTGTTGCTGTAATTGTTAGTCTAGCAACTGTTAGGATGAGTGGGAATGTTATCAAACAAAACAATAATTTTTACGGACAGTATCAGGTATATACAAAGCAAGAAATTGATGCAAGAATAGCAACTATTACTTCGCCAAATCAAACTATTGTAACAAAAGAAGGTATTTTGAGGATGTTAAATAAGTGTTCTTTTATTGGTTTTAATCTTTTGGGGAATATAACTCATAGTTGTAATCAAATATGTAGTAATTCAGGTAGAATTTGTATTAGTTGCTCTTTTGAAGAATATAAAAC
>JBBSXQ010000108.1:0-1924 GCA_038045725.1 Nanobdellota archaeon
CCCTTATAGCCGCTCTGCTCCTTGGTGTGCTTTCCGGGACCATCACAGGCATAATTCCTGGCATTCACATAAATCTTGTCGGATTTATTCTTGTCTCTTTATCTGTAACTATCTTTAGTTCCTTAAATCCCATTTATCTTATTGTTTTTATTGTTGCAATGGCAATAACCCATACATTTGTGGATTTTATACCTTCAATATTTTTAGGATGTCCTGACACAGACACAGAATTATCTGTTCTCCCAGGGCATGATTTATTAAATAAAGGTTTAGGTTATGAGGCTGTCTTACTTACTTGTTACGGAGGGCTAGCAGCAGTATTTATTTTAATTCTTATCTCTTATCCATCAGTATTATTTGTAAAAGTAATTTATAATTTTATAAAAACATGGATGGCTTATATTCTTCTTGGAATTTTAGGAGTTATGATTTTTACAGAAAAGAAAAAATTTTCTGCATTTTTTGTTTTTGCTCTATCAGGACTTCTAGGATTATGTGTTTTAAACATCAATCTCAAAGAGCCTCTTCTTCCTCTTCTCAGCGGACTTTTTGGAAGCTCAATGTTGCTCTTAAGTATAAAAGATAAAATTCAGATTCCTCCCCAAAAAATTACCAAACCAAAGATAAAATTAAAAAGACCAATCTTAGCAGCCCTAATTTCCTCTCCAATATGTGGTTTTCTTCCAGGCTTAGGAAGTGGGCAGGCAGCAGTTGTTGGAAATACTATTTTGAAAACAGATGAAAAAGGATTTCTTGTTCTTCTTGGAGCAACAAATACTCTTGTCATGGGAATTTCTTTCCTCTCACTCTACACAATATACAAAACACGCACAGGAGCAGCTGCTGCAGTTCAGGAAATTATAGGAAACTTAGAAATTAATACTTTGATTTTAATTTTAGGAGTTGTCCTAATCTCAGGAGTTATTTCTTTTTTTCTTACAAAATATCTCGCAAGAATAATCTCTAAAAAAATAACAAGTATAAAATATAAAACAATATCTATAATAACTCTAACAATACTTTGTCTTGTTGTCTTTCTTGTCTCTGGTTTTCTCGGAATTCTTGTATTAGTAGCGTCAACATTTACTGGTATTTACTGTATCTCACTTGGAGTAAGAAGAACTCATATGATGGGGTGTTTACTTCTACCGACAATTATTTTTTATCTGGGAATGTGATTTTCAAAAAGATACCTTCCTCACCCAAACCATTCCTGAAGGTTCTTCTGCTTCTCAAGCTCCCTGCCAAAAATACTTTCAATATATCTTCTTATTAGCTCAAGATTCTGTTGCATATAAGGAGAAAGATTATACTTCTTTGCAAGTTCTGTTGCAATTTCAAGATACTTCTTTATTCCACCCTCATTTATTGTAAAAATTATCTTGCCTCTGCATTTTGTGCAGACTCCTGAAAGAGGGGGTCTTCTCATAATCTCATTGCATGCAACACACCTAAAAGTTTGTGTTGAAAATTTTCTCAGATTACCCCTCATATCTTTTATAAAATGTCTGTCAATAATTAGTCTTGCGACATCAGAAGTGTCAACAGCTCTTACTTTTTCAACAAATTCCATCTGGTGTTTTACCTTGTCCTGCATTGTCTCTAATAATTTATAAGACGAGCAGGTAACACCTTCATTAAAATTAGATGTGTCATGAGTTGAGAAAAATATTTCAAAAGGATTTTTTCCTAATTTTAATATCTCCTTTACATTATAGACTTTAATTTCAGAAGAGTGTTTTCTCTCCTCTGCCAATCTATAAAGTTCGATAGGATACTCACTTACAAATTCCAAATCAAGAATCTGGTCATCTACCTCTCCTGCATCTATCTTTGCATTTAATACAAGAGGAGCATCCTGGGTTCCACCTCTATGTCCTGGTAAAAATTTTCTTGAAAAATTTAGCAAAACATCTGTAAGAAG
>JBBSXQ010000108.1:1934-4205 GCA_038045725.1 Nanobdellota archaeon
AAGCATTACTGCTATCTCATCTCCGTCACAGTCTCTTCTAACAGCAGCATGCATAAATGGGCTTGCAAACAAACCAAGAGTATTCGAAAATCCAATAATCCTGCAAGCAACTCCTGCACAATTATGTGGAGCCATACAAACTCCAAGTTGCCCTATTAAATCTTCTCGTTTTTTCACATTATAAAAAGGCTTTAATCTGTAAAACCTAACAAATAAATCATCAATAAAATTGCAAACTCTGATAAAAACATCATCTGCTCTCTCATCGCCGGAATCAGGAGAGCTTGGAAGAATTATATCATGAGGCATTAATCCTACAATCTGCTCATCACTTTCAAGTTCTTTTCCGAAAATATCTTTATCATAACCTAACCTCTTTAATTTTTCAATACTTGTAAAAATTTCTTTTGGTTTAAAAGAGACTAAAGGAAGTTCTGTTGCATCGAATCTTATAGTTCCGTCTTTATTAACCTGAAGATTATGTAGTGCTCTAAGTATTCCTTTTGAAAGATGCTCTACTTTATGGCTTGAGGAAGAAGTTCCACGAATTCCTTTTACAAGAAGAGGCATTTCTTCTTTTGAAAGACCTAATTTATTCCTTGCTTTTTCAAAATAATGATTAATATCTATTGATTGATTAGAATAAGGCACTGCCCTGTTATGGATCTGGCAGATCTCCTGAGATTTATTCTGACACTCTGGACAAAAATACATTTTTCTTGAAACATCTCCACAATCCTCGCAAGAAGAGTAAATAGTTTCTTTTTTGCAATTTTCACAATAATTAATTGGAAAAGTGCTTCTTACGAATTTCCTCTCGCACGCTTCCTGAACACTTCTAAATCTCCCTCCTTCTGTACCAACTGGAAAAAGTGAATTCGGACTTCCTATTAGTTTTCTTAGTTTTGCTTTCTCAGGTCTTCCCATTCTAGCACCTATAAAATCTCCAGACTTGTCTTTTATCTTAAACTCTGAATTAAGATTAATAATTTCCAGGACTGTTTTGTCATCCTGATTGAAGAAGTTCTTTGTTTTTAACAAATCTTTTAAAAAAACCTCTTCTTCTTTTAAGATATCAAGATTAATTCCAAGATTTAAGAATATTTTTTTTGTATTTTCTAATGTTAAAACAATATTCTCTATTATTACCTCATGTTCCACTCCTAAAAGTTCTAATGCTCTCTTTCCAAGCTTAAATTTTTCTTTCTCAGAATAATTATATGGAAGAATAAGTTTTTTGCATACTCTTGAGTGGCCTAACCAGTCAATTAATCCTAAAAATTCTTCTTTTGAAATTTCATTCCAGTAAAAAATATTTTTGGGATGAAGAGGAATATCATACTTCTGACTTATTATCATAGCTTCTTCAAGAGGAACATTAAAACAATCAACTGTCTTTGCAAACCCTATATCTTTTTCTTTTAATTCGAGATTCCACCACTCTTCCACATATCCTTGTTTTATCAAATCATGATTTCTATTAGCTAAATCTCCAAAAGATAAAAGAATATCTCCAAGATAGATTATTTCCTCAACATCATTGTAAATCTTTTTTGCATCCTCTTTTGTTTTAAGTTTTTTAACATTTCCATTAAATAACTTAACTATAGGTCCCTCAATAAAATCACAGACACTAACAGCACAACCTTTTATTGGTTTCTCTAATTTAAGCTGGGTTCCTGTTGCAATAAATCCGTCAGTAATTGCCATTGTTGCAGGGTGTAGCGATGCTGCACTAAATCCAGACACTCTTCCTCTTCCATACCTAAATCTAAAAGACCCTGATTTTGAGGGGTGTCCGAAAACAGGCCTTCCTGCAACTAAGTCTTTGATGTATGTCGGAGAGTCATCTGTTTTTCCAAGATCTCTTTTTTTATGTAACTCAATAAAATCATCTAAAAAATCCCATGCACTTAACTTAAATCCTTTTTTTCTTAATTCTGAAACATACCTCTTTATCTTTGATGCTTTTTGCGCAATTCCTTCTCCAATAACAAGACAGACTCCTCCACGAATATAATTTGTCTCTATTCTTGGAAGATTTTTATAATTTGAAACCTCTAAATCTTCAGAAGCTTCCCCATGAATTTGAAGAGGAATATTTCTTGTTAAAAAGATAATCTCTTCCTCTGTCGGCATATATTGTAAATTAGTAATTCTCTCGTGATAATCGCTAATCTCTGTAACCATTCTCTTTACCTCTTCTTCTGTGGGAGTGTATATGTCATATCCAAAAATCTCTCTCAAGTGATCTAGTATCACAAGAGAAAA
>JBBSXQ010000109.1:0-769 GCA_038045725.1 Nanobdellota archaeon
CCCTACAGCAAGCTGTAGGGTATAACGATTAATTAATTCTTTATGACTCATATTTATGTAATCATCTATCCCGTCAAACTCATAACCCCCTCCAAATCTTCCTGTTGCATTCCAGACAGCTCCTAATACTACTCCATTATTCATTCCCATTTCATCATTTGCATTTCCGTTTAATCTCCACCAGGAAACAAGTCCATTCATACTTGTTAAGGATTGAGTGTTATTTCCTGTGTTATTTATTGTACATATGCCTGAAATACAAACTTGTGAGGCACTGGTGCACTCATCAATAATTCCATCACAATCATCATCAATACCATTACATGTTTCATTTACTCCTGGATTTATTGTCGCATTTTTATCATTGCAATCATCTTTTTTTGTAACAGAATTATTCATAGGAGAGCATGATTTAACTGAATCTGAGGAATTTCCATAGCCATCTCTGTCGCCATCAACATAATAGTCTGTTCCTGCTCCTTCATCAACATCTCTATCGCAATTGTCATCTATTTGATTGCAAATCTCATCTGAATTTGGATTTATTGCTGCATTTTTGTCGTTGCAGTCAAATCCCCCGCAAGAATCATCTTTAAAACTATCTTTATCAGCATCTTTGCAAGAGCTAATTGAATTATTTTGTGTAGTCTCATTAACATCTTCAAAAGAAGTATTATGCTTCTCTAAAAGCCCGTCTACTAATATCCAAACTATTACTATTGAAACAATTACAATAATAAATATAAGAGAGTAAATAACTATTTTATAC
>JBBSXQ010000109.1:779-11796 GCA_038045725.1 Nanobdellota archaeon
TGGCTTTTTTCTTTAACATCTCTATTCAAACCTCTTTCATACATAATTGTAAATAGACTTTTCTATTTATAAAAGTAATCTTTTGATTTTAATATCTAAAGGATGTAAAATCAAAAAAGAATAAACTCATTCACACAAACATATTCGGAGAGACAACAATAGAACAGCCATCAACCATGTTTCCCCAGGCATCTCTGCATTTTACATAGTAGGTTTTTCCTGGAACCCACTCTGCAGTGTGAGATGCTGAAAATAATGATGTCATTGATGTTGCATTCTCAATATTAAAATAACAATTATCCAGGCTGTAGTAACATTCTGCATCCTCTGTTGTTATAATCTTCAATGAGCCCATGTCATTATAAACTCTTGAAACAGAAGGAGGAAGTGAGTCAATATTAATCTGGAATATAACATCCTGCTGAGCAGTATTTCCTGCATCATCTATGCATTTTATAGTTAATTCTTTTGTTCCGCTTTTCATAAAACTAAATTTCTGTGTATGTTTTGTTGAAAAAGTTTCCATGAAATCAACAAATCCTCCAGAATCCTTGAATGAAAATGAACATTGTGATTTTCCATCATAACCTCCTCCTGAAGTAGTTGCCTTTAGTTCAGAAGAGAAAGGCTCAGAACCAACTTCAAGTGTCTCTCCTGAATTTATTGTCTTGCTACTTTTTTCATCAAAATAAGTAAAAGTTATAGAGTCTATATTTAAAATGCTTACTGATTTTTTTAGATGATAGGATATTCCGTTGTTTGTGTTTCTCTCTTCTATAGGAGCAAAAGGCCTGTCTCTGCATTTTATGTAAAAAGTATTATCCTCACTAGGAGTGCTTAGTGTTGCAGAACACTTCCAACCTATAAGAGAGCCTGCTGTCAGTTCAGTATCGCATGCAAAATCACTCTCCATTAAATCATATGGTTTGTCTTCAGAAGAGTATTTGCACTCAGATGGTTCATTAACATACATCATAACTGCTGTTTCTATTGCATCAAATTTTATTATTGAATTGTCTTTAGGAGTGATAGATAGTATTGCAGGAGGTGTCTTGTCAGGCTCTGGGTCAATACACATCTGAATAGCTAGTGGAAGAGTATTGATATATCCGTTAACACTCTTGCATTTTACATAAACTCTTAATTTATCGTCAATAGGAGTGTTTAGCAACTCAAGATATGCCGAGTAATCTTCATCTTCAGGAGTTATACCTTCATACTCTGCAATTAATCTGCTAATTTCTTCCTGCAAAGTTTTTACTCCAGGAGACATTAAAAAAGATGTATGATTTGTATTAGATGCTCCTGTGAATGGATTCATCTCGGTGTAATCTTTATCCTCAAAACTATATCTGCATCTTGCAAGTTTGTCTGTCTGTATTCCAAAAGTTATTGTCTTAAATGCCTCTAGGCAGTGTGTTGGAGTATTACTTATTATTTCTGTTCCTAAAGATGGAGGAGAGACAAGCGTATTTGTATAACTATATCCATCTGTCAGAGATTCCTGCCACGGTGTCATCATAGGAGGAACAATATCACTAGGATTTAACCAGACACATTTTGGATGAGAGGTATCCTGGTCTATAAAACCACAAGCATCTCCTAAACTTTTACATCTGTACTCACTGCACTCGTGAACATCATTATTGCACATATTACAAAAGTTTCCTCCTGAAGGAGGTTCCCATGGCCAGCATTCAAATCCTGTGTCATAAATTCTTTTTTTTCCGCAACCCATAAGCCAGGATATAACTGCTAAAACAAATACAACAATAATTGCCCACACTAGTGCAGGACCGAAAGCAAAAACATTTGGTGCTCCTGTTGCAAAATATCCAGAATATATTCCTACACCCAGAGCAGTAGCTGCTCCAACAATTGCAAGAGATTGTGATGCTTCTGGACCTAAACCAAATAAATTTCCAATCATAATTCCTATAAAATAACCAAATGCTACTGCTACTGCTGCTGATGCATAGGGAGCAATAGCTCCGAAAGATGTGTGAGAAAAAAGATATGTAATAGTACCATCAGCAGTTGTAGATGTAATAGCAAAATAACTACCAATAGTTGTAACTGATAATCCTCCTAAACTAGAAGCTAAATAAAGTGCTCCTGCAGCTGTTCCTGCAATTGTTCCCCAACCTGCGTCTGTTTCAGGTGGAAGTCCTTCTAAATTAAGATAATAATCACTTTTTCCTGATTGTTTTCCTGATTGAGAAGGATCAGGAGTTTTAAACTGCTTTAAATCCTCAAGATATGCTCGTGTAAGTTTTGGAGTTTCTCCAATAACTTTATAACCTCCGTCTGTAGGAACTCCAATATAGTTTACATAAGCACCGCAATCTCCTATGCTTGTGCACCACTTATTCATTGATTGAGTAAATTTTTGTTCCCTAGTTACAGGATTTATAGCCCACTTATAACTTCCAAAAATTATCCACGAACATTTTTTTACTTTTATAGCCTTTAAATTGCTCTGTGTTGCAATTGAACACTGTGCTGAGGATATATCTGAATCATAAAAAGGAAGTCCTGGAGAGTATTCTGGAAGACACTGCCAGACAGGAGGCGCATCAATACCACCTGATAAATCACTGTCTGTTCCCTCTTTTGGATCCCATATCATTTTCATATAACAGTGATTATTTTTATCACACTCTCTTTTCATATCAACATAATCATCAAACTCATTATTAATCTTAAGACAGTCAAACCACTCATTTGTAACACAGCCTGCAAAGCTTATCTTCTCACCATTATCTAGAGTTGTTGTATTCTCAACACAAATTTTATTTCTCATAATATCGCAGGAATTTGATATCTCTTCTCCGTCAATACACTGGTGAATCCAGTGATTGCTTCCTACAGGATCTGTTCCATTTCCTATTGAGGCATCATAAACACACCAGCTGTCTCCGTTTTTTTTATCTGTTCTGTCATAAGTATCATAACAATTTACGTCTTTGCATACATAATTTCCATCTCTTACTTTTTTGTTTCCTGCTTTTGATGATTGAGAACATATGCTTCCTAAAAAATATTCACAATTTCCACAGTCTTCAGAGTTAATATTTCCTGAATCAGGATTGCACGAGTTTTCTTTTTTTAATACTCTTCCGTTATTCCACGAAAATTCTTTATCTGAACTGTAAATATTTTCTTTGTTTCCACACGAGTCAAACCAGTAAATTTCATTTTTTCCTTCAATACAACTAATACTATCCTGTTTTGTGCAATTTATCCCAAACTCAGCAAGTTCAGGAGCAGAGCACAGATAATCTTTATAAAAATCTCCTGATTCTAAACTACAATCATTTCTTGTTTTTATTCTGCATGCCATGTCAGAAGAGACACATGCTCCAATATCAAGAAAATTTGAAAAAAGAACACAGTCAAATTCTGTCTTAACATTTTGTCTCCAGTCTTTTTCAACACCATAAAAATTTGAGAGTGCCTGGCATGATTCTTCTGTTAAAAAATTAGTCTGCTGACCTACTACACAGCAACCTTTATTGCAACTAGGAAAATTACAGGATTCATCCTCGCTCCATGTTCCCCCATTATCCTCGCATTTTTGTTTTGGAGAGTTTGTAGTACATAGTCCCTCTTCAGATTCTATACAGCATCCTAATTTACAAGAAGAAACATCATCACAGCTTGCTGGCTGAAATTTTCCATCTGCACATCTGGTATCTTCATCTAAAAGAGGCTGGCAGATTGCTCCTTCTGTTGTTTCAAGACAACATCCAAAATTAGAGAGTGCATAGACACTCCTTATTTGTTCTATTGACAAAAACCATACAATTAAATTAAAAATTATTCTAGTTAAATCTTTATTTTTACCCTCGTTAATCCTCTCTTTATTATCTTTTAATGGGTCTGTCTGGTGTATAAAATAACTATCTGCAAAACTCATATTTACAAGTAAAAAAATCTGTATCAGCACAATAGTTAAAAGTGTAAAATTAAATTTATTTTTTTTAATCATCATCCAATACCTCCTGGAATTGCGCAGCTTCTTACAGCAAAAAAGAATTGCTCTTTGGTTTTTCTGTCCTCAACAATGTAAATAGTTGTCTCATCTCTAAAAGTTTTTTCAGTTATCTTTGTTTCTGGATGAATCATCATATATCCTAAATTCTCAAAATTGCAGAATTTTGCCTCCTGGCTTACAATTTCCTGTACAACAACAGCCAAATCATAAAGTTTAGTGTTAAAATTAAGCCTGAACTTGTTATACTTCAGTGATTCCTCTGTTTTTGTTAATCTAATCTCTGCATTTTTCAGCTCAATAATAGCTTTTCCAGGAGTTAGTTTAACACCAGTATAATTATATTTTTTTACATTCACAGTATATCCTTTTTCTTGCATGCCTAGAGTAAGTTTATCCCAGCAAGAGCTAATCTCCACTGAAAGATAATTCTTTATCTCTGTTTCTAGATGAGTGATTAAAACAGGCTCCTGATTTATGCATTTCTGATAATTCAGTGTTGAGTAACAGAGATATGAAACTTTTTTATCATCATATCCTATATTAAGAGTATTAGAAACATAACCTCCTTGTGAAGAAATTAAATCTACTCCCTTAGAAAACTTATCTTTAATGCAGTTCTGCAAAAAAGATTCTGGACTTTCTTCATTACCCCCAGTTAGAGTTATGGGGGATTTATTTCTCAGAAGAAAAAAAAGAATTATTATAGCTATAATCATTATTGCAATAAGTATAAAGATTGTTAATTGCCCTCTTTTCTTCATCATAGAAATACACTTTATAGGATTATAAATTTAACTAAAAAGAATTCTTAAATTCGTGATAAGTATTTTTATTATTAAGACGTATTAAATCTGAATTAAGTATTTTTAACATGTGATTATTAGTTGTTATCTCTTTTGTAATTCTTCTACTAACATCTATGTAAAATTCATCATCTTTTTTTAATAACCTACCAGAATATCCTCTTCTCTTTCTCTTTATTCTAACTCCACTATTAAGATATTTTTCCAAACTTTCTGAAGTAATTACAGGATATTGTTTTTTCATTTTAACCTCTAGTCTTCTGTCTCTACTCTCGGAGCTAGAATAAAACTTAACTCCATATTATCATTTTTAAAATCCATTCTTAGTGGGTGGTCTGAAGAAAAATTCAGTGTTGTCTTTGTGCAAAGTTTTGCTCCTTTAATGAATTTCTGTAAATATTCTAAGCTGTATCTTGACTTGCAATTCTCTGCTTCTATCTTTGCCTCGTCTCCTGAAAATTCTGAACGTGCAGAATTTAATCCTTTTGCCTCAATTATGAATTTTTTATCCTCAACAATAAAAGAGCATGCGTCTGCAATTATAAGGCAGTCTTCTATTGAATCAACTAAGTCAGCTGAATTCAACTCTATTTTTGAGCTGTATTCAAGATTAGGCATGTCTTTCTCCTCTGTTTCAATATCAATAAGGCTTAGTGTAAAATTTCTTTTAATCTTATCCTGAATTCTTATGCTAAGCAGATTCTCTGTCCTTTCAAGTATTAACGAACTTCCAGGACTGCATCTCTTTAAAACCTGTTTTAAGCTGTCGAGATTTATCCCTAAAACTTCCTCTTTTACATCAAACTCAGAGAATACATTCCTTGGCAGCTTAAATCCAACCATAGAAACATTTGCAGGGTCCATTGCAATTATGCTTAATCCAAACTCATTAATTTTTATTCTTACATCTGTAACTAGTTCAGAGATTATATCAACTGCTTTTGATAATAAATTAGGATTGTCCAATCTTATAAGCATATTTTTAAAAATAACACCTATCTTTTAAATATTGTTATACCAAGATTCTTTATATATTTTGTTGAATCTTGGGTATTTAACATTTATAAATCTCCTCTGTATTATAAAATCATGGAAGATTATGTTTTAATTAGGGAAAATGATTTTGAGAGAGCAAGAAAAAAGATAAATAAAAGTAGTGGAAAAACTATTATTTTTTCTGGAGATGATGAAACCAACAGAAAAATTCTTGAGAAAGAGAGGATAAATATTCTTCTCTTAAACCAGTCTGGAAGAAGAGACAGGCAGAAGCAAAGAGATTCTGGTTTTAATCATGTCCTTGCAAAACTAGCTAAAAAAAACAGTGTTATAATAGGAATAAACCTTGATGAAATAATTTCTTCAGATAAAAAAAATAAAGCAGATATTCTTGCAAGAATAAGGCAGAATGTAAGAATTTGCAACAAGAATAAATTAAAAATGAGATTCTTCTCACCTGCAGAAGATAGCAAAGATATTTATGACCTAAGGGCTCTTGGTCTTGTTCTAGGAATGCCTACCTGGATGGTTCAAAGTTTATAAAATGTTAAATGAATTTAAGTGTACTAGTAAAATTATTAATTATAAAGTATAGACTAAAATAATATTTATTATTATCTTATCAATTGATAATTAACTTACAAGATTATTTACTTATTAATAGCTCTTAAAGCGAAAACTTTATAAAAAATTAGTTTGAGTATATCTATACAAATCCAAAAATCTTTGTAGAAACAAAGATTTTTAAGATATACATTCTAAGTTATAAAATGGATTCAAAAAAGCTAATGGAGTCTCTAAGTCCTAATGAAAGGAAGATACTTCCTTATATTGAAGATAAAGAAATTAATAAGATATGCATAAAATCAGGTCTTGACAAAGTCTCTGTATTAAGGGCTCTTGAGTATCTTCAAAATAAGAATATAGTAAGTTTAATATCTAAAAAAAACAAGATAGTTGAGATAGGAGTTAACGGGGCTTTATACAGAAAAAAAGGTCTGCCAGAGAGAAGGCTTCTTGCTCTTCTTAGTGATAAAAAAATTCTGCAGTTAGAAGAGGCACAAAAACAGAGTAAACTATCTGATGATGAGTTTAAAGTCTCAATAGGTGTGCTAAAAAGAAAGGGTTTTATTGATATAAAAAACGGAAAAATAAGCTTAAACACTAATAAAGAAGAGATATCTAAAAAAAGTGCTGAAGAGTTATTTATTGAACTGCTTCCAGTAGATTATGAATCACTATCTGAAGAACAGAAAAAAGTTTTAAAAGAGCTTCAGTTAAGAAGAGATATAGTAAGAACAAAAGATGAGAATATCATTAATATTAAGGCAAGTGATTTGGGAAAAAATCTTTTAAAAGAAGGTGTAAAAACAGAGGAATTGATTGAACAGCTAACTCCTGAAATATTAAACAAAGAATCTTTATGGAAAGGCAAGAGATTCAGAAGATATGATGTTATCTCTCATGTCCCTAAAATTAGCGGGGGAAAAAGACATTTTGTTAATCAGGCATCAGATTATGCAAGAAAAATATGGACTGAGATGGGCTTTAAAGAGATGAGTGGAGATATTACGCAGAGCAGTTTCTGGAATTTTGATGCTTTATTCCAGCCACAAGATCACCCTGCAAGAGAGATGCAGGATACATTCTTCATAAACAAAACAGCAGAACTTCCAGATAAAAAAATTGTAAATGCTGTTAAGATGGCACATGAGGATGGTGTTGATGGAAGTACTGGATGGAATTACTCGTGGAGCGAGAAAGAAGCTAAAAAAATTGTTCTGAGAACACACACTACCTGTCTTTCAAGTCAGACTCTTGCTAGATTAAAAAAAGAAGATATTCCTGCCAAATTTTTTGCAATTGGAAAATGTTTTAGAAATGAAACTCTTGACTGGAGCCACGGATTTGAATTTAATCAGACAGAGGGAATTGTTGTTGATAAAAATGCAAATTTCAGGCATCTTTTAGGATATTTAAAAGAATTTTTCAAAAAAATGGGATTTGAAAAAGTAAGATTCAGACCTTCATATTTCCCGTACACTGAACCAAGTGTAGAGATAGATTTCTGGAATTCTGAAAGAAAAAAATGGATTGAACTTGGAGGTGCAGGAATTTTCAGGCCAGAAGTTGTTATTCCTCTTTTAGGAGAGTATGTTCCTGTGTTAGCATGGGGTCCTGGATTTGACAGAATGATTATGGATTACTACAACATAAAAGATCTTAGAGAGATGTACAAGAATGATATTACTCATTTAAGAAATATGAAATTTTGGATGAAAAGTTAAAATGACAAGAATAGAAACAGTTACAATTGTACATCAACATCCTAGAATCTTACTAGGAATGAAAAAAAAGAAATTTGGTAAAGGGAGATATAATGGATTTGATGGAAAAGTAGAAACAAATGAAACAGAAAAAGAAGCTGCTATAAGAGAGACATTTGAAGAGGCTGGAATTAAAATTATTAATCCAGAAAAAAAAGGTATAATTTTATTTGAATTCCAAACAGACGAACAAGACCATCTAGTTCATTTTTTTAAAGCTAATAAATATTCTGGAAATCCAGTAGAATCTAATGAAATGATTCCAAAGTGGTTTAATATAAATAAAATCCCCTATGATCAAATGTGGGCTGATGATAGATATTGGCTACCCTTATTAATAGAAGGAAAGAAATTTCAAGGAAATTTTGTTTTTGATAAAAATCATAAAATAGTTAAATACACTTTAGAAGAAAATGCTTATTTAAAATAAAATGGCGGTTATAACTTTCAGCAGAAAACAATTTGAAAAAGAAGTAGGAAAACTAGACGAAGAAATGCAGGAAAAGATTGCTATGTTTGGGACTCCTCTTGAAAATTTTGATAACAATGAAATCCAGATAGAGGTATTTCCAAACCGCCCTGATTTACTCTCTTATCACGGATTTAAAAGAGCATTTCTTGCTTTTTTAGGAAAAAAAACAGGGTTAAAAGAGTATAAAATAAACAAACCTGAAAAAGATTACAAAGTTTCAATAGAATCCTCTGTTAAAGATATTCGTCCGTTTACAGCATGTGCAATTGTTAAAGGATTAAAATTAGATGATGAAAAAATAAAAGAGATTATTGAAATCCAGGAAAAGTTACATAGCACTCTTGGAAGAAACAGAAAAAAAATAGCTATAGGAATTTACCCTCTGGAAAAAATAAATCTCCCAATAATTTACAAAGCTCTTGAACCAGATAAGATAAAATTCATCCCTCTTGAATATGAAAAAGAAATGTCTGGATTTGAGATTTTACAGAAACATCCTACTGGAAGAGAGTATGCTCCTCTTTTGTCAGGAAAGACTAAATTCCCTGTTTTTATTGACTCTGACAAAAACATACTAAGCATGCCTCCTGTGATAAACTCTCAGATGACTGGAAAGATAACAGAAAAAACAAAAGATGTTTTTGTAGAGTGCTCTGGTTTTGATTTTGAAGTTTTAAAAAAATGCCTGAACATAGTTGTAACATGTTTAGGAGATATGGGTGGAGAAATTTATCAGGTAGAGCTAACAGGTGCAAAAAAAGAAAATACTCCTGATATAAAAACAAAAAAAATGAAAATTTCTCTAGAAAATACAAATAAGCTACTTGGACTTGATTTAGATGAGAAGCACCTGAAGAATCTAATTGAAAGAATGGGCCATAATTATTCAAAAAAAGAGGTTGAATCTCCCTCGTGGAGAACAGACCTATTACATGAAGTTGATTTAATTGAGGAAGTTGCTATTGCATACGGCTATGAAAAATTTGTTCCTGAAATTCCGAAAATATCAGTAACAGGAGTAGAGGATAAAAAAGAAATAATAAAGAGAAAGATATCAGAGATATTATCTGGAGTTGGAATGCTGGAAATTTCAAATTTCCACCTGACTACTGAAAAAGACCAGTTCACAAAAATGGGATTTCCAGAAAAGGTTAGAAAAAAGTGTGTTGAAATTGAAAATTCAAAAACAGATTACACTATTTTAAGAAAAGATCTTCTGCATTATATCTTAAAAATATTCTCAGAAAATATTGACTCAGAGTATCCGCAAAAAATATTCGAGAGCGGAAAAATATTTGATATTGACAGCTCAGAAAATATAATTGAAGAGGAAAATCTTGCAGCTGCAGTTAGTCCTGGGGATTTTACACAGATTAAGCAGATACTAGATTACTTATTTAGTATGATTAACATAAAAATAGAATTAAAAGAAGAATCATCTAAAGATGCTTATACTCCATTTATAGAAGGAAGAGTTGCCTCAATATTTGTTGAAGGTGAAAAAATTGGTTTAATCGGAGAAATCCATCCTAAAATATTAAAAAATTTGAAGATAAAAATGCCTGTTGCTATTTTTGAGATAAGCCTTGAAAAGGTCTTTAGAAAGATATGATAAGATAATATTGTGAAAATATAGAATAGGATTTACAAGAAAAAAGATAATTATTAATAGAAAATAATCTTACAAGTTGATATCAACCAATTAACAGTTATATTCTATATATTATATTGTCTTATTATTAACAAATTATATTCATACGCGACTTCAGGAGCACAAATACTAAGAATTCCTCATCCAAAATAGTCTATTCTGCTCTTATCTGACTTGTTATTCCAGCTGCTTTTTATAGATTCAACAACATACAAAACATCCTGTTTTATCTCTAGCCAGGATTTATAAGAATTTTTTATGAATTCTGCTTCTTTTTTCTCAGAGAAATCTGTATCTACTTCTATAATATCAACTTCTATTCTTGTAAGTTTCTTATAAGACTCTGTCAATCTTCTCTTGTCTTCTGACGTAAGAAGCTTTACAATAGACAGAGCAGACATTGGAGCATTTATAGGATGAATAAGAATCTCAATAAACCTCAGATAATTTGAAAACTTGCCTGCCATAATCTTTCTTACCTCTCTTATTAAAATTTCTGTTTCAGAATCTGCAATACTCTCTATCTGAAATTCTTCATTAAGAATCTGGAAGTCTGGAAGATTATACTTTTTCTGTATTTTAAGATACCCTTTCTTTAGTTCTTCAATATCTGATTTTTCTTTTTTCGGCATAAAAGAAAAGTAGCATGAGGGTTTTATAAAGGTATTGAAGAAGCCACCTTTGGGTATTTTCATTTGGTGTGGGTTTGTATTTATTATGTTAACTACCACGGGCTAAAGCCCGTGGCGTATGTAGTCAAAAATCAAACAA
>JBBSXQ010000110.1:0-1410 GCA_038045725.1 Nanobdellota archaeon
TTTGCCTTGATCAAATGGGAAAGTTATCTTTGAATTTTATGGATGAAAATATTAAAGAGCTTGAATCTAAAATAAAATTAAGGAAGAGATAAAATAGCAAAAGATAAAATAAAACTTAAAGTTGTTGAAGCATTGCAGGACGATGCTTACAAAGGAATTGCTAGAATAGATGCTGAAATAATGAGACAGCTAGATATTAAGAGAGGAGATGTTATTTCTGTAAAAGGAAGTAGGGAGACATTTGCAATAGCTGACAGAGCTTATCCTGCAGATGTAGGTGAGGGAATTATAAGAATTGATGGTATCTCTAGAAAAAATGCAAAAACAGGAATTGGAGATGTTGTAGAAATTTCAAAAGCAGAGATTAAAGAGGCTAAAAAAATAACAATTGCTCCTGCACAAAAAGGAATTATGATTCAGGGAGACCCTGAAGGAATAAAAAGAGGGCTTTTAGGAAGAGCTCTTGTAAAAGGGGATATCCTAGTTCTTGGAGGAGCGAGAAGAAGAAGAGATTTAATGTCAGAAGATATGTTCGGAGATGATGATATTTTTGGAAATCTAAATGAAATACTAGGGGGAATGGGTTTTGGAAGTCTTGGAGGAGGGATTGCTCAGATAAAATTCCTAGTTGTTAATACCTCTCCAAATAATCCTATAATTGTAACAGAAAATACAGAAGTCATATTAAATTCAAAGGCGGTTGAGATAAGTGAAGATAATATTCCTGAAATTAATTATGAAGATATAGGTGGATTGTCTGAAGAGATTAAAAAAATAAGAGAGATGGTGGAAATACCTATGAAACATCCTGAAATATTCCAGAGATTAGGAATAGAGCCACCTAAAGGGGTTTTGTTGCACGGGCCTCCTGGAACAGGAAAAACACTTTTAGCAAAAGCAGTTGCAAATGAATCAGAAGCTAATTTTATCTTACTAAACGGACCAGAGATAATGTCTAAATTTTACGGAGAGTCAGAAAAAAAAATAAGAGACATTTTTGAAGAAGCAGAAAAAAATGCTCCGAGCATAATATTTATTGATGAAATTGATGCAATTGCTCCTAAAAGAGAAGATGTTAGTGGAGAGGTTGAAAGAAGAGTTGTGAGTCAGTTGCTTACAATGATGGATGGGTTAAAAGGAAGAGGAAAAGTAATTGTTATCGGAGCAACTAATAGAGTTAATGCTCTTGATTCTGCTTTAAGAAGACCAGGGAGATTTGACAGAGAGATAGAAATAAATGTTCCTGGAAAAGAAGGAAGACTTGCAATCTTAAAAATCCACACAAGAGGAATGCCTCTGGCCCCTCCATTCAAAAAAAGTTATGTTCTGAAAAAAATAGAAATTTTAAAAGAATCAATTAAACAATTAAATGTTGATTTAAAAAATAATAAAGAAGAAAAAAAATTAAAA
>JBBSXQ010000111.1:0-1594 GCA_038045725.1 Nanobdellota archaeon
TAAAGTTATTTGATTTTATCTAGATGCCACACAGCTTGCTGTGTGGAGGTTCACTCCTCAAACAGCAGCAAACTATACAATGTGCGCGTGGATTTATCCAAGGTCTAATACCACAGATCAAGACATATTTTTTTATGGCTCTCAAGCTAATATTCAAATGTTCTTAGTAAAAATTTCTTCTAGGATAGATATAGGTGACTGGAATAGCGAATCAGTTTCTTCTGCAGCCAGTATTTCAAGAGATAGATGGTATCATATCTGCGCAGGAAGACAAAATGCTACTAGTAATAACTGGCCTAATCAGACAATATACATTAACGGAGTTCTTGATAGTGCAACTAAAGATGACAGATACACTATTGGTGGAGGAGAAACTAACATTTTTGCTATTGGTTCTGATTCTTATGGTTCTAATTTTTTCAACGGAACAATTGATGAAGTTATGTTTTTTAACAGAACATTAAACTCATCAGAAGTCAGCGTAATTTATAATATGAATATGTCAGTTTAACTGTTGAACTAAAAATAGACATTAGATAAAGCTGTTAATAATTTTAATATACAACAAATTAGTTTTCTATTAATTACATATCTAGATCTGCTAGGTTACGAGCAGGTAATTGTAATTATTAGTTTAAAAATATCTGAACTGATATTTTGAAAGAGAGATTTATAAAGTTTAAAATAATATTAACTCTATGAAAAAAGATAAAAAAATATATTTTCTTCCAAAAACTTATCTGGGAAAATGGACAGTAGGATTAATTATTGCTTTCTTTTTATTTTTAATATTAGCTATGCTTATTGTTGCATCTGGACAAGAGGGTGGCGAGACAATATTTGATAATCTATTAATTTCTATTCCAATGATTTTAGCAGTAGTTTCTGCAATTGCTTCATTTATTACAGGAATAATAAGTATAATCTGGAAAAAAGAGAGAGGTATACTTATTTTTATCTCAGCCATAATCGGGCTTCTTATTCTCTGGTTTGTTCTTGGAGAAATCTTAGTTCCTCATTAATATCAATTTCTTATAACTGTTCCCTTAAATTTTTTATTGTTTAAAAGATTATCAAACTGTTTTAGATCTTTTCCCACAATATATGTGACTATCTTGTTTTTCATTATAATTTCAGAACCACTCTGGTCAAGGACAAAATGCTGTCCTGGTTTGAATTTTTTCCCATTAGCTATTTTATGGAACTCTTTCCAGGATATTTCTGGTATGAATTTCGCATTTTTATACTTCAAAGGGTTTTTATCATGCAATCCCTGAACATTAGTCAAATTTATAAAAATAGTGTTAAAATATTTTGCAATTTCAGCAGAAGTTGAGTCAGATGTCTGGTTTGGTTTGTATTCAAGAGCACCGCAAAAAACAATATCTCTTTTTTTGATATATTCTTCAAGAGCTTTTGCTGTATGTGGAATTCCGTATTCTGCATCCTGATTAAAAAGATAATTCATGAATCTTGCATTCATCCTTGTTGCAGATATTCCAGAAAGGCTCTGAAGTTTTTCACTAACACCAGAATTTCTTAGAGCATCAATGTATTTTCTTGCTATGCTTCCCCCTCCACAAACAATTACAAA
>JBBSXQ010000112.1:0-4698 GCA_038045725.1 Nanobdellota archaeon
TTTGGGAATGCATCATCACAGCATTTTAAAGGGCAGGAAGCAAAACAGGCTCTTGATAAATCAAGAAAGATAATTGCAAAATCAGTAAATGCAAAGACACACGAGATAATATTTACATCAGGAGGAACAGAATCCAACAATCTTGCTCTAAAAGGATTATTTTTTTCAAACTATCCGAAGAAAAATCATTTTATTACAACAAAAATAGAACATGACTGTGTTATAAATACATGCAAATGGCTTGAAAAACAAGGAGCTAAAGTAACTTATCTTAATGTTGATTCAGAGGGTTTTGTTGATTTAGAAGATATTAAAAAATCAATAACAGACAAGACAATTGCTGTATCAGTAATACATGGAAATAATGAGATAGGAACAATTCAGGATTTGGAAGAGATTGGAAAAATATGCAAGTCAAAAGGAGTTTTATTTCATACAGATGCGTGCCAGAGTTTTACAAAAATAGATATTGATGTAAAAAAGCAAAATTTAGATTTACTTACTTTAAATTCACATAAAATTCACGGTCCAAAAGGTGTCGGAGCTCTTTATATCAAAGACGGGGTTAATATAATTCCTCTTTTTCACGGTGGAGGGCATGAGAGAAAAATAAGAAGCGGTACAGAAAACATTCCAGGAATTATTGGTTTTGCAAAAGCAGTGGAAATTGCAAGTTCAAAAGACATTAAGAAAATGACTGAACTTAGGGATTATCTTATTAAAGAGATATTAAAAATTTCGAATACAAAACTTAACGGACCTAAAGACAACCATAGATTGTGTAATAATATTAATTTTTCATTCAACAATATAGAAGGAGAGGCAATTGGAGGGTATCTTGAAAACGAGGGGATATGCACTTCAACTGGAAGTGCGTGCATGTCAAACTCACTAGAGCCAAGCCATGTTTTAATGGCTCTAGGTTTAACTCCTATACAAGCAAACTCCTCATTAAGAGTCTCAATAAGTAAATATACTACAAAAGAGGAAGCAGGTTATTTATTAGAGAAGCTTCCTAAAATTGTAGAGAAGCTGAGAAAAATAAGCCCTCTTGTTGGAGGATACTGAAAATGTTTGAAGATATAAAAGCAATATACAAAAATGACCCCTCTGTGAAGAACATAGAATTTATACTTTATCCTGGTTTGCACTCAATAATAATTCATCGTTATATCTCTCATCCTCTTTATCAGATTAAGATACCTTTTATTCCAAGATTAATTTCACAAATAATGAGAGTCATTACAGGAATAGAAATACACCCTGGCGCAGAAATTGGAAGAGGAATATTTATTGACCACGGAATGGGAATTGTAATTGGGGAGACTGCAGAGATAGGAAAAAATTGCATTCTTTATCATAATGTAACTTTAGGGGGAACAGGGAAGGGAAGAGGAAAGAGACACCCTACAATAGGAGATAATGTTATAATTGGTACAGGAGCAATATTGTTAGGAGCTATTGAAGTTGGGAGTAATGTTAAAATAGGTGCAGATACTTTTATTATTAACAAGAAAGTTCCTTCAAACTCAACTGTTGTTGGGACTCCTGGAAAAGTCGTAAAGTTAAATGGAAAAAAAGTAAATATTGAATTAAAGAAAATAAATTAATAAAAATGAAAAAAAAGAAAATATCTAAAACAAAAAATAAAATAGTAAGAGGAAAGATTAATGGAAAGACAAGATTAAGCGAAGTTATGAAAATCAATCCAAACTCTGCCGAAATATTATTTGAAGTAGGTATGCACTGCATTGGCTGTGGAATGGCTTCAGGAGAAACTTTAGAGCAGGGATGTCTAGCTCACGGAATGTCAAAAAAAGAAACTGAAAAATTAATTAAAAAGTTGAATGGAGGAAAATGAAATGATATCAAAAGCAATGAAAATTTTATCTGATGAGCATGTTTACATACTGAAAGTAATTGACTTGTTAGAAAGAGAGTGTGATTCTCTTGAGAATAATAAATCAATTGACAAGACATTTTTCACAAATGCCCTCAAATTCATAAGAAATTATGCTGATAAACTTCACCATGCAAAAGAAGAAGATATCTTATTTAAGGAGATGTGCAAGAGAGATGTTGAGAAAAAAATTCACTGCAATCCAATAGACCAGATGCTTCACGAGCATAATATTGGAAGGAATTTTATAAAAAAGATGGAAGAAGGCATCTATAAAAATAATCCTAAACAGGTATCTGAAAATTGCCGGGAATACTGCCAGTTATTAAAAGACCACATATACAAAGAAGACAATATTTTATATCCTATGGCTGATGAAGTTCTTGGAACAGTGAAGATGAAAGAGCTTTATAAAAAATTTTCTGAAATTGACAGGAAAAGAAAAAGTGAAATAAGCAATTATATTAAATTTTCAGAAATCAGAAGATGAACAAAAATGTAAAAGAGCTTATAGAATATTCAAAAGGAGGAGTAGTCAGCAAAGTTATCCTAAAAGAAAGCTGGAAGAATGTAACTTTATTTTCCATGTTTAAAGGAACCAATATTTCCGAACACACCTCAACACGCAAGGGAATGATTTATGTTATCGAGGGTGATGGAATTTTTAACCTTGAGGGCAAGGACATAAAAATGACTCCTGGAATTTTTATATTCATGAAAGAAAATGCTGTTCATTCATTAAAAGCAAAAGAAAATACAAGTTTTTTACTAATACTCTGTTAAAATGTCATTACAATACACAAAAAAAGTCATGGATAACTTCATGCATCCTAAAAATCTTGGGGAGATAAAAAATCCAGATGGAGTTGGTAAAGTCGGTAACCCTTACTGCGGAGATGTCATGCATGTTTATATAAAAGTTGGAAAAAAGAAAATAAAAAATAAAGAGCAGGAATTCATAAAAGAGATAAAATTCAAAACATTTGGATGTGCTGCTGCTATTGCTACATCAAGCATGATAACTCAGTTAGCAAAAGGAAAAAGTTTAGATGATGCAGGCAAAATAACAAGAGATAAGGTTAGTATCTCTCTAGGAAAACTTCCACCGATAAAAGAACATTGTTCAAATCTTGCTTCAGATGCTCTTAGAAAAGCAATTGAGGATTATGAAAATAAGAAAAAATCTAAAAAGAGGATTTATAAACTTTAAAAAATATTAATATATAAAATGGTATTTATATTTCCGTTGGCAGTATGGTTTGGAATACTGACTATTCTAAGCCTATTTACAACAGCATGTTTTGGGATATTAACATATAAGTACAAAAAGCCTTTTTTCAAAAAACATATGTCTTTTGCTTTTTTGACTTTGGTTTTGGCTATTATACATGCAATTTTGGTGATATTATGGATTTATTTTGGGATTATAATTTAGAAAATGAAAAAAAATATAATAAACATAGAAAAAATAGAGAAAGTAATTCTTAAGATAGCAATAGAGATTGCAAAATCAGGAGAGGGAGCTCTCTTTGTAATAGGTGAGGATATAGAATATGAAAAGCTTATGAAGCAGAAATTTGGAAAGATGAGTGTGTTTGATAAGGGAGCTGAAAAAGTCCTTAAGGGCTTAGCAGTAATTGACGGAGCAGTTATTATAAATAAGAAAGGAGAGCTTGTGGATTACGGGGTGCTCATAAAAAAAGCAAGACCTTTTATTGGATTTGGAACAAGACATGCTGCAGGAATGACTGCATCAAAAAATAATAATATTTCAATACTTGCTTCTGAAGAGGAGAGAAAAGTAAAAATTTTTAAAAATGGAAAGTATATTATGCAGATTGATGCTCTTCAGAAAAATGTAGAAAAAGAAGTTCCTCTGATTTCAACAGTTCTTGAGAGCACAGGTGCAGGATTGATAGGAACAATAGGAACAGTAACTCTTGCTCCAGCACTAGGAATAACTCTTCTTCCAGGAATAATAATATTTGGGGGGAGCTATTACGCAATAAGGTCTTTCTGGGATAAATTCAGTAAATAATATGTATAATTAATACGCAAGTATTAAAAGCAGAATATATATGAAATTAATATGGAAAATAAATCAGTTGGTTTATTGATTATAGGAATTGCACTAGCAATGGCTGTAATTGTCTTTATATTTAATAATGCTATGAAAGACATAGTTGCAGAAACTTGCACTCACGGTCCAACATGCACAATGTATGATACAATAAAAACCCAGACATGGTTAAGTTTGAGTATTGTAGCTGTTGTTATTATAATTGGGTTTGTTATAATGTTCTCAAAACCTAAAGAAAAGATTGTTATAAAGACTATTAAAGAAAAGAGAAAGAAACTTAATTTAGAGAACTTGGAGAGAGATGAAAGACAGGTTGTTGATATGCTTCTAAATGAGAACAAGGCAATGTTCCAGTCAGATTTAATGGAAAAGTTAAAAATAGGGAAAGTTAAGACAACACGCCTTCTTGATAAACTTGAATCAAAACAGCTTATAGAGAGAAAGAGAAGAGGGATGAATAATATAGTTGTGCTGAAAACTGATTGAGTATAGTTTTCAGGACTCCAAAAACTAAGAAAAAGATAATAAAAGTTTTTGTTGTGTTGAAGGATTGATTGAAAATATCTATATTTTTACATAAAATTTTATAAACTCTTTTTATCTGCAATTTTTATGGTAGAAATATTAGATGATGATGTCAAGATTATGATAAGAGATAATCCTCGTTAACTACCACGGGCTAAAGCCCGTGGCGTATGTAGTCAAAAATCAAACAATC